>NZ_JADPKE010000009.1:0-100907 GCF_023073795.1 Bradyrhizobium sp. 159
CTAACCTGTTTCACGGAACGGTCCTTCCTTTGTGGCGTTCGAACAACGACCACGTTCTAGCACTTTGATGCTGTTGGAGCGGGCCGTTCCACCACATCAAGTTTTATCCAGTCCTGAGTTCGCCCCGGCTGCTGGATTTGCCCGGTTGGGCGGTGGTAGCGACGGGAGCTGGCGCGGAGCCCTCGGCATAGCGCAGCGCCAGATCCCGTCGCGGATGGCAAGTGAAGGCGAATTCGGACGGCGTCTTCCACCCGAGCTGCGAGTGAGGTCGTCGATCGTTGTAATCGACCCGCCAACATCGAAGAGCAACGCGCGCCTGGGCCAACGACGTGAACAGCGTCTCGTTCAGCAGCTCATCCCGCAGCCGCCCATTGAAGCTTTCGATGAAGCCATTCTGCATGGGTTTGCCCGGTGCGATGTAATGCCATTCGACGCGGGAGCGATCTGCCCATGTCAGAATGGCGTTGCTGGTGAGTTCACTGCCATTGTCGCTGACCACCATCCTCGGCTTGCCACGCTGGATCATCAGCCGGTCCAGTTCCCGCGCCACGCGGGTGCCGGAGAGCGAGGTGTCGGCCACCAGCGCCAGGCATTCGCGGGTGCAATCATCGACAATGGTCAGGATGCGGAAGCGGCGGCCGTCGGTGAGCTGATCCGATACGAAGTCGAGCGACCAGCGGTCGTTGGGGACCATCGGAACCAGCATCGGAGCGCGGGTCCCGATCGCCCGCTTGCGACCACCTCGGCGGCGTACCGCAAGTTTCTCTTCTCGATAGAGCCGGAATAGCTTCTTGTGGTTGATCACGTAGCCTTCCCGCTTGAGCAGGACATGCAAGCGCCGGTAGCCGAAGCGGCGGCGCTCCTGGGCGATCGCCTTCATGCGCTGGCGAAGGCCGGCATCGTCTGCCCGGGTCGTCTGGTATCTCATGGTCGTGCGGCAGTAGCCGATGGCTTTACACGCCCGCCGTTCGCTCATCCCGTGGGCATCCACCAGATGAGCGACAGCTTTCCGCTTCCTCGCGGGCGTCACCACTTCTTTCCCAGGAGATCCTTGAGCGCCGCATTATCCAGCATGGCGTCAGCCAGCAAGCGCTTCAGCTTCGTGTTCTCGTCCTCAAGCGACCGCAGCCGCTTAGCCTCCGAGACATCCATCCCGCCGAATTTAGCTTTCCACTTGTAGATACTGGCGTCGCTGACGCCATGCTTGCGGCAGAGATCGGCGACCGAGATCCCAGCCTCGTGCTCCTTCAAAATCCCGATGATCTGCTCTTCCGAAAAGCGATTGCGCTTCATGCTCTGGTCCTTGTCTTGGGCCAGAACGAACTTCAAACTGGATTAAGCCCGCGGGGCAAGGTCAAGTGGCATGCCGATAATTCGATCCCAAAGTTTACTCGAAGCTTTCGCTTCGCGCCCTCTCTTCCGCTTCTTCCCTTTTCTCTTCTTTAGAGATCCAATCGGAGAACTCCCTCTGAGCTTCGTCAATCTCAACCTGCATCGCCGAATCGCCTGTCGGGTTCAATTTACCGAGCAAAGGCAAACGTTCGCGAAGGACCGCCGAGAGAGGTCCCGACCAGCTCCTGGGTCGAAAACGGCTGATCAGAATGTTTAGAACCCTCCCCTTGTCATCCGCCGCCGTGAGGATGCGCACCGCCACGTCCGAGATCGCTTGGTATTTGGAGTCTTCGGCGCGTTTTTCGAACAGCTGGCAAATTTCAGCGGCGAAGGCATATCGATCAGCGGGCGATGTTTCGCACCATTCGATGAGCGCATCACCTTCAACGGTCTGAACGGCCGTTTCACCTGTGTCGCTATCGATGTTGGAAACAACGCTTATAGCCGTGCGGTAGGTCCCATCGTCGTCGGGCACATAAATCGTATCGAGCGTCGCTCTCGGATAATACTTGAAAAAGGGGGCGAGCAGTCGGCCCCGCTTGTAAGAGTAGGATGGCCGCGACGAGCGTTCAAACGCAATCAGATTGCGCAACATCTCCAGCTTGTCGGCCTCTGCTTCTGGCGCAACAAGAGCAAACTCCAGAACTACATTTAGATTGTGGTCCATGCGATCGTTGTCGCTCAGAAAACTCGACCAATCTAAGTTTCGAAGGAAGCCAACAGAAAAGCGTCCAAGTTCACTGCGGTACAAATCATCCTTCTCTGCGGCACAGTGAATAACCATCCCCAATACATCGAAAGCAACCTCAAGCCCGCCTGGCTTTGTAGAAATACCGTCGACCAAATTCGAAATCTGCCGAATGGATAGCGGATCTGTCGCGCGACCCATGCCTAAGTACCGGTACTGCCATATGGGACAAAAACCCAGATCAAGCGATTTCAACAAACGTTCGTGGCCCTTGGCATCGAGTTGCACGCGGACCTGAAGTTCAGGAAACCATTTACCCCAAACTCCATCGTAGAGCGCATCATCCAGGAAGGACGACACTCCAATCGGATTCGGGTTGTTCCAGCCGGAGAGCACACCGCGAATGAAAATTAGACTTACCGAACCCGATACAGCCCCGGCGATCAAAGCCCGAGCCTTCTCCAACAACCCAGCTACATCAGCGCATTCTCGACCTATGCCAAACCCAAAGTTCCAAACCTTGCTGTTCATGCCATTGCGAAGCAGATCCGGCAAAATTTCGAGCAAGAGACCATCTTCTTGCGCTGCGGCCTTACCGAGGTTCTCCGCCGCCTTCTCGGACGCATGAAATCGCGAAGCAGCATCGGCGCGCTCGCCGTCTACCGTTGCGGGGAGATCGATGTCATCCGCAAGCGATCCGCGAGCTAGCACTCTGGCACCGATCTGCGCCCTCAGATCACGCGGTGCCAGTTCCTTCTCAAGCATCAGAACCTGGGCAAGCGAATCCCTGCTGATAGCATCCTTATCCCACTGGAGTATGCGACGCGTGCCCATCCAGCCGTCTGGCCACCCATCTACCTTCATCAGTACTTGAGCGGCCCTCGCGATCTCCGCCGTCAATCCGGCTCGCACCCAAAGCCCGCGAAGGGACGCGCCTAGAATCGATCTCGCTTCCCGGCCCTGGGCTGTGTTTGTCCCGCCGATCTCAGCCGCGATAACAATGAAGGGCGCGTACCACTCCCGAGCATCGTTTTGAGTTCGAGGCCACCATCCGAATCCCCGCTTTCGAGCGCCAAATTCAAATCCGTAAACCGACGTGAAATGCCAAGCCTCCAGAGCGGCATCCAAGAGCACGAACCCGAGTTTTTGCTCCCGCTCGTCAATTGAGAGTAGGAGCCTTCGAACCACTTCGGACCTTTGCGCGGATCTGGCTTCGGTTCCAGAAAGACGGGAATAGAACAGTGACTTGAGAACATCGGGAGCCGGTTCGTAGTTATGATCCTCGTGTTGAGCCAAAGTTAAGCGGACGAGTACATGAACCGCGCGATCGAAAAATCGAGCATCATACGCAATCGATCGCGCAAGACGAGCAAATTCGCGTCGGCTACCGGTGCGGATAGACGTGAAATCGCCCTTATCAACCGCCCGCTCTAAAGCGGCCAAGGTGGCCTCCTCACTTACCGGCGCGACGTTGTTAAAGATTGCGCGACCAAGGTCATCTAATTTTCTCAGGTCGCCGAGGCGTCCGCGAGGCTTTAGCCATGATGAGACCAACTCAGTCGCCCGCTTTGACTCGTGCAAAAATCCAAGTCGGCGAGAGAACGAACGGGCTACACGTTCTGGGGCGCCGTCAACCAGCAGACAGTTCAGGAGCTCAGGCGGGTAGGTCTCAACTGCATTTGCCGCCAAACGATTGGAAATCGCGTGAGGAAGCACGGCGCGCCATTTGCCGCGCTGCTGGACAAGCCCCCGCCTTTGCAACTGGACGACGTTGCGAAGGAAGGCAACTTCTGAGACTGCAGCCAACCCAGACAGAATGCTGATCTCGGAACCAGGCGATACGTCTTCGCCGTCGAAGGAGTACAGAAGGCTAGCTGCCTCAGCACAATTCAGAAGTTCGTTACTTTCAACGTTCTTCTGATGAAAAAGCCGATTGAAGAGTTCACTATCTCGCAGCCGACCAAGCTCGCCTTTTGTTTCGCTGGTAGACGCGAGAGCATAGGCCACTCGGGCGTTACCGTCGGAGAACTCCGCGATCTTGTCGAGGTCGTTTCCCGAAAGAAGATTGAACCGGCGCTTGAGAAGACCTTTGATTACATCGTGAGATGAACCTTCGAGACGGTAGCAAACAGTGCCCTCTGGCAGGTCGTCACGAATGTCATATTCAACAGTGATAAGTCGTATCTTGCTTCCTGGTCTCTTTGCAATTTCAGCGAGCCTCCAATGAACATCCTGGCCGCAATTATCGACAACGACTACACAGTCGGCATCCGATTGGACAAGAGCCTCAACCATCATGCTGGGCTGCGGTACGACGGCGTCCGACAGGTCTGCATAGATCACGTTTTCCGAATCGAGCGCCGGCTGATCCGGGCACACCCGTTTGTCGAAAAGAGCCTGGACGAGCCTCGTTTTCCCGACGCCAGATAGGCCCACTATTCGAACGGATACGTTCTTCCTCAAATCCATTCGAAGGCGCTTTATGGCGGATGAGACCTCACTCCCCTCGTCAGCATCTGGGACAAAAACCTTCACGCGATCATCGATGAGGTATTCAGCGTCAGCGTCGTGTTCCTGATATGCCCACGCGCCATATGGCTTCCAGCCAACGAGTGGCTTCCCGGAAGCAACCTTAACCCAGATCACCATCGCTGGATGCTGCTCGACCCAATCTGCGATGCGGCGGCAATCGAAGAAATCCACCTCGACTTTGCCGGCCAGGGAAAAGCTAGACAAACATCGGTCCATCGCTTCTTTACGATCGGCCAGCGAGCTATCCGAAAGATTATCCCTCGTTGAAGCGATGACGTAAGCACCGCCGCTTGCCGCGAGGTCCAATATGGCTGGGCGAAGAACGCCTTTCGGTGCCATTTCACCGGATATCTTTGACGCCCCAAAGGTCTCCGCCTTCACCTGAAAGGCGCAACGATCTTTCTTGATATAACCGCTAATCCCGCGTGGTGAACTTACATCAACGCGAACGTCGACACCTCCATCCTTCGCTCGTTGATCTCCTCCCCAACTCACCGCAGCTGATGAGACGTCCTTGACCCGTAGCTCCGCCTTACAGAGTCTCGCGACCAGTTCTCGTGCTTGCACGTCCGTAAGATCTTGAATTTCATCGGAGCTTACAGAAAAGATGGGATGCATGACCGAGCCAATATTGGAATCAATCGAGTTTGCCAAAAACATACAGAGAATTGAGGTGAAAGGGGATGGTGCAGCAGGACCCGACAACCGACACAGGGCAGCATTGCCCCGCGCTTGAAGCTAGCGGCATTTTGCGGGGCTGCACGCCGATCGACCGGCTTCCGGCCCTGCGAGTTGCTGCCGCGTCTGCATCGGAACGCTTAATTCAGGAACGTGGTCTCTGGCTCTCCGCTATTGGGGAAGAGCTAGAGAGTTTCTCGTCTGAAGGTCGTCTCCGTGGTGACGGTGCAGCTCGGTAGAGCAAAGCTGCCCTAAGACGTCTTCGCTTCGCTTCACCCGTTGCTACGGGCATTCTGAAAAGGCGACCGTTCAGAGCAGCCCCTCAAGGTCCCAACGACCATGAAGCGGTTCAGCACCAGCGCAGGGAGGAGGAAGGCGGCTGTGGCAATCGCGATCAGCAGGGGCGTGTTTCTCGTGTGAGGGCTCAGGCGGCTTTGGGAAGGCGCTTAAGTAGCCGTGCAACGGCGGTAGGATGCCATTCTCCCCCCCTAGGCGCGCTAATGCTCTGGCTGTTTAGCTCCTCTGTGATGGCACGGACGCTCGTGATGCCTGAACGCTTGAGGCTCTGAATGATGCTTTGAAGGTCCATCGCGCGCTGTGCGGCCTTATCCTTGATCTTGGCAACGGCTTCGGCATTGCCGGTTTGCTTGCCACGGAGGGCACGTGCGCCGTTGGGGTTGCCCAGCTTCACCCCGCGCGCCTTGGCAGCCGCGAGGGCTTTCTTAGTGCGCTCGCCTATCAGGCCAGCCTCAAGCTCTGCCACGGACGCCATCTGCGTCAGCAGGAATTTGCCCATTGGGCCAGGAGGCACGTTCGGCAGGTCACAAAACACGAGGTCGACATCGCTCGCCACGAGGGACCGTAGGAGGTCTACGTTGCGTGTCAGGCGGTCGAGCTTGGCGAAAACCAGCTTGGCCCCCATAGCCTTGGCATGGGAAAGCGCAGCAGAGAGCTTGGGTCTGTCGGACTTCCGGCCGCTTTCCGTCTCCACGTATTCCGACACTAGCGTCCATCGTCCGCCATTGAGGTAGCTGGTCACAGCTTCACGCTGCGCTTCGATGCCAAGGCCGCTCCTGCCCTGCTTGTCAGTCGAAACGCGGAGGTAGGAGATAAATTTTCCCTGTCCCACAGCCAAAAGCCCCCCATACACGTTTTGATCTAACGGACGTTAGACCAATTTGTGTACGACATCAATAGTGAAAGCTGTGCATGGCAGCACGCCTCGGAGTGGTCGCAGTAATCGTTTCCCGGTATGCGTGCAGGATTGAATTTTAGAGCGGGGATTTCGTGCGATTGATTGCATTTCACGCGGAGGCCGTCCAACCGATCAAGTTGGTTGAGGCCGATAGCCTCTCGGATGTGGTGGTCCTCGCGGGCCCGAATGGCGTTGGAAAGAGCCGCTTTCTACAATGGCTGCTGAACCAATTTCAAAACCCTGCCGCCAACGCACAAAATTGGATCATTGTGGAAGCCACCTCCGAAACGGAGCGATCCGCGTGGGGAAAGTTGTTCCTGGATACCAGGAATGCGCAAGATGCTGGTCTGCTGCAACAAACTCTGCAACGGGTAGGTCGAAAGCGCGCTGATACTAAGAGCAGCCTGCTTAATTTCGAGAGCGACAGAAAGATTACAAATATCCAGCCTTACCAATTCAGTTGGGATTATGCTGATCCCTTCCTAGAAGACGTCGGCTGGAACTACGGCTTCAACACGTTGAGCAATCGGTTCAACGACACCATCTGGTCAATTTTTAGAAAGGTTCGTAGCCGACGAGAGGCCATTTCTCTCCACGTCGAAAACCAAATGCGCGTTCGGCGTGACAATGGCGGCGTAGATGCTGGGCAAGACGGTTCGAAAAAGGGCATCTTGATCAACCCGGAGGATTTCCCCGATCCCTTGGTGCCGTTCAAGGAAGCCTTCGCCCGCCTTTTATCTCCCAAGGAGTTAGAAGAGCCCGATCCGCAGAAGTCTCAGCTATTCTATCAACATGAAGGCCAGAGCTTCCCTATCACGGCGCTTAGTTCAGGGGAGCGCGAGGTCGTGAACATCGTCTTCGATTTCTTGCTTCGCAATCCGTCCGATTGCATCGTTGTGTTTGACGAGCCAGAATTGCATCTGCATCCAGAGCTCAGCTACCGCCTTATCCAAACGTTGCGCACTGCAGGTGCTCGCAATCAATTCATCTTTTGCACTCATTCGGCTGAGATCATCTCCGCTTCCCTCGATAACTCAGTTATTTTCATCGCTCCGCCGAAGCAGCCGCCCATCAATCAAGCCATCCGAGTTACGGAGAACGACGACACCCACCAAGCTCTGCGGCTGGTCGGGCAATCGATAGGCATCGTGGCGCTCGGGAAGAAAATTGTGCTTATCGAGGGGCAGCACGGCAGCTTGGACAAGCAAACTTATGGCGCGGTGCTGCAGGGAAGATTTCCAGACCTTGTGTTGGTCCCAAGTGGAGGCAAGGGCTTCATTCAGTCATTTGGGTCGCTGAATGATTTGGTACTTAAGAGAACAATTTGGGGGGTTAGCTTTTTTATGCTGTGCGATGCCGATGCTGTGCCGCCAGGCCGCGACTTGGAAAGGCTCACTGAGTTGTCTCAAGGTCGGATGCAAGTGTTGAAGCGTTATCACTTAGAGAACTATTTTTTGGACGAGGCCGTAATCGCTCGCATGTTTGAGCCGTTTGAAACAGAAGCGTCTGAGCGCTCTTGGCTCCGCGATCCAGCGGCTATCGATGAGCGTCTCAAGACGATTGCACGCGAGATACTGTCTTACGCGGCAGCGCTGGTGGTGAGCGCTCATTTTCGCGAGCGCGCCGGCAACGTCGATCTGATGCCCAAAGGATGCCAAGGCAAGACAACGGACGAGCTTATCGCGCTCTTTGAAGCTGAGGCCGCCTCTGAGCGATTGCGGCTTAGCGAGGCGCTCGCGGCCGATGACATAGCCGCCTTTACTCGTCAAACTATGACGGGATTGGAGGCCAGCCTTTTGGATGGCACTTGGAAGGAAAAGGTTCCGGGGCGACCAATCTTGCAGATTTTCTGCTCAAACAAGCATTGCGGTTTGGACTTCGGGCGCTTCAAGAATGCCTTCGTCAAAGCCGCTCAAGATACGGCAAGTTCGCCGTTCGCAGAAATAGGGGAGATTTTCGCTCGGTTTTCTGAGTTCAATCCCGCTGCAACGGCTGTTTGAACGTAGCCACGTCCATATCGTCCGACACGCCCGCACACGACAACGCCACACCCTTGCTCCTTGGTCTCGCGCCTTGATAATCGAAGTACCCACCTCAGACGACTTTTTGAGTGCTTCAACCAACTCACTCAACTTAGCGTGGTCGATCGTCCTCGGACTCCACTTCGAGCTTCAAAATGCTCAAGTCGCCGAATGGGACGAAGATGGCGAGGTGACAGATGAGTATTGGCAACGGTCGCAATCTACATTGGGTAACGCGTTGACGCTGGTGCAACAGGGGTTTGAGCTATCTTTGAAGTCGAGCATTGCGGCGGTGAATCCTTACTTACTTCTGTCCAGAGACATACGGGACTGGCCTGCCTCCGACAAAAAAGACATTTCTTTCGCTGACTTTCGAACGATTGACGCCGCCGACTTGGTAAAACTTCACAACAGCATCTGTGCAGATCAATTGGAAGCTTCGTTCATTGAATTGTTTGATCGCGTCCGGAGGCGACGAAACCAAATCATCCACCTCGGCAAAGACAAAAAGGCGATTGCTGTAGTCGAGTTAATCGAGATGATCCTGAGTTGTGTTGCTCGCCTTGCGCCTTCGATTCGTTGGATGAAACAACGTGCTGATTATAAGAACGACGATTATTTGTCGGTTGCCTACTCCAACGATCACGTTACCGATGTGCTTTGCAATGAGGCGGAGATCGTAATTGATCTTTTGGGGGCGTCATCACTGGATAAGTTCTTTGGCTTCGACAAAAAGGCGCGCAGATACTATTGCCCCGAATGCGCACGCAATGTGGAGGGCGACCGCTATTTGACAGCGCATCTGAAACCAAACAAACCGAGCAGCACCGATCTATTTTGTATTGTTTGCGATGAAATCCACGACGTTGTTCGGAAGAAGTGCGTAGATGAAGATTGCAAGTCAAACGTTATCTCCGCCGATGGCGTCTGTCTTGTTTGCTGGGAAGATCAATAGATAGCACTGTTGCGGATTCCGTGTGGTACCGCCCCACTTGCGGGAGGGTTAAAGGCCTCTGCCGGACTCCCCTGGCTCTATTCCTTCCGCTCGATGATGGGTGGCTGCTGGATAACCCGTTTGACGGTCCTGTGGAGTGGCGCCAAATGGGTTGTAATTACTAAAGTACCTGTTGGATCGACCGCTTTAGGTTGATAAGCTCAGCCTTCCTCACAACGGTGGCCGTGAATGGCAAAGCAATTAGACCAGCCTGTCGAGATTGAAGACGAATTCAAGCTGGGTATGGAAGCCGACGTGGACGACGAGAGCGCAGAAGAAGCGACCTCGGAAGCCAGCTTCTCGATTACGAGCTATGGTGCGGATTACACGGTTGACGGTCTCGTCAAACGCATGAAAACGGAGTCCTTTTTCGTCCCCCGCTTTCAGCGAGGTTTTGTCTGGTCTCAGCGGCATGCGTCCCGCTTTATCGAATCCCTCCTAATGGGGCTCCCTGTTCCGGGAGTATTTCTCTACAAGGACGAAGATAATCGCCACCTTGTTGTTGATGGACAACAACGTTTGCGAACACTTCAGTACTTTTACGCTGGGGTATTTCTGGAAAAGAATTTCCGTCTTGTTGGAGTGAGCCCAAAGTGGGAAGGAAAAACTTATAGCGAGCTAGAGTCGTCCGACCAGTTGAAGCTGGACGACTCGGTTGTGCACGCGACTATTTTCCAGCAGGACGAGCCGAAGGAAAGTTTAAAGAGTTTGTACTTCGTCTTCGAGCGGATCAACTCAGGCGGCATCAGACTGTCCCCGCAGGAGATCCGCAATTGCATTAGTGAAAGCGCGGTTCTGGATCTGGTTCGCCAACTGAATGAAGACGAGAACTGGCGCGAAATCTTCGGCCAGAAGAAACAGGCTCGTCTAAAGGACCAGGAGTTGGTACTTCGAGCTCTGGCCATGATTCAGATGAGAGATGAATATTCCAGCCCCATGCGGGATTTTCTGAACGACTTTGCGGGGGAGGCAAACAAGATTCGTCCAGATCGCCTAAAGGAGCTTGAATGGCTCTTCCGGGAATCGATCAAAGTCATCAAAGACGCGATCGGGAAGGCAGCCTTCCGTCCGGTGCGAGCGCTCAATGCTGCCGTTTTCGAGGCAGTAATGGTTGGCCTTGCCGCTCGTCTGCAAGCGAGCAATCAGGTTGTCAATCTTGCAAACGTCCGCAATGCCTATGATCGTTTGTTAACGAGCGCACATTTCATGGCTGCCTGCAACAGCGCAACAGCCACACTCGAATCTGTCAGAACGCGCCAAAGATTAGCAATTGAAGCTTTCGCGAGTGCATAGTTGGCGCTTGAAATCGAATCTCGTTTTCAAAAACTTCAAAAACTCGTCAACGCTGCCCAATTAAAAGGGCTTGATGAGGAGGTCGCTGCGTATTACTGCAAGCTAGGATGTGTGCTAATCTGCGGTAATCTCGAACGTTGTGTCGAGATTCTCATTCGCGACCGTGTCGGCAACCGTTCAATACCTCAGATTAAGACATTCCTTGCGGCCTTTTTTAAAAGGGGCACGAACTACGATTGCGACGAGATCAAAGAGCTTCTGTACAAGTTCGACAACAATTGGGGAAAGTTATTCGAGGCATATGTCCACGCCAACGATAGGATCAAAACCTCGATCACGTCTGCGTACTCAGTCCGCAATTCCATTGCGCATGGTGGGGGCGGGTCGCTCGGTCCGAAAGTGCTTAAGCAGTATTACGACGACTCGTTCACGCTAGTTGTTGAGCTGCAGGACTTGCTCCACAAGAATTGAGATTGCCAGACCGTTTGGCCCGGTGCATCAGCGACCGATTTGCCTGATGGGCCGGGTCAGGTGGGAAATCCTGCAGGACGGCCGACCGACATCTCTAACCTCGCGTTGGCCCCATCCTCCAGGGCGAAAATCAGCTCCCCGAAGTCGGCGCCGAGTCCATCCGAGCCAGTCGCAGTGAGGCCAAGAGTGGCATTGATGCGGACTGAATGTGGGCTGCCACCATCCATCAACTTTTTGCCACAGCAGCGGCAGAGGCGCGAGCCTTGGCGCGCGCGATCCGGTCAGCCAGCGCGTCCACACCACTGACCTCCAGCCGATCGTTGAAGAGCGACAGGTGACGCGCAAGCTGATCGAGCGCCTTACTTTTGTCCGCCAGCTTCAAGGTGAAGTTCTGATGGCGGTCCCAGCCCCAGCCAATGATCGCGCGGCGCACGTTCTCAGGCAGGCCGGCAATGTGAGCAGGCGAGCAAATGCCGCTGACAGCATACTTGCGGCCGCCCGTCTCAATGACGCCCTCGCCCTCCCGGCACTTCTCATCGGCGTCGATCTCGCGGGCGACGCCAATCAGATCGGCGGGATCATAGAACGCCATGGCGGCGATTTCTTTGAGCACGCGCCCAGCGTCGATTTCAGTTCGCTCGGAGCGTTCGAGCTTGGCGGCGTCGATCGCCGCCATGATCGCGGGATGAGCCAGCATGTGCGAGCCCTGCTCCTGCGCGCTACGCTTGCTGTAGCCGGCACGGATCGCGGCCTTAGTCGCGTTCAAGTCCAGCAAATATTCCTGGACGAAGCGGGCCTGTTTGGGCGTGAGGGCTGACGTGATGACATCGGAGTTCATGATTTCCGATGCCTAAGCGGCGAATGGTTGCCGGCACCACTCGGCCATAAGTTTTAATAAGGAGCCGGTGCCGCAACGCCGGCAACCGGTTCAAGCGGCTTTTTCCTAAGACTTCCCGTAGGCGACGTGTAGCGGCATATATACCGGCGCATAAGAGGCAAGCTAAGACGGATACCGCCACTACATGAAATAACCGGTTGCAGTGGTTGCACCGGTTACAAGCTTGAAGTCACGGTCGGTTTTCCGTCACCGGTTCGCGAGGTAACTGGTTACACCGGATGCATCGCAACCGGTTCGCTAGGTCTGCGAAGCTTCTGCAACCGGTTCAGCAAGCCGAACCGGTTGCGGTTGATGACGCAAATTGAGAACTACATTTCTGGTGGAGCGAGCCGAGACGGGGTGGCAATCGGTTTCTCTTCGGGCCATATTCCGAGGATGGTACAGACTTGGAAAACTGGTCCCGGTGAGGATTTCACCTGCCCACACTGCGGGGCGATCTATGCCGTCACGATCCGACGCTTCCCAGCGCGAGACCACGACAAGGCCACGTGCGAAGACTGCGGTAAGGTGATGGCGGAGTGGAACGACACCGCCTCGCCGACTTTCCATCTGAAAACTCACGGGGTCAAAAAGAAGTAGCGCTCAAGCGCAAGAAAACCGGCATGGGCTTGCCCTGCCGGTTGACGTCGGCCGCACGGATGGAGGTGTCTGTTACCAGTTCGGCGCTGGGGATGGATCGCTTGGGGACCACCACGCGGCTTCGTGGAGATCGCCGCGAACATATGCCTTCACGGTCCTTCCGAGCGCGTCGCGGATACCGCCATCCTTCCGATCGAAACCGAGCCCGGTCATGGCTGCCCTCATGTGCGCGTGATGCACCTTGGTAAGCTTGTTGATGCTCTCGGGACTATCGAACCCGACCAGCTTCCAAGCATCAACGACCTTGATCTTCAGTGGCACGTCCGGAATACGGCTCCCCAGAAGCTCCAGCCATGGACCAAAATCGGAGGCATCGCGAGTAATTTTCGCGGCGGCCGATTTCAGGTCGATCTCATCCAACCAGAGATTTTCATTGGGTTCCGCAGCGGCAGCCTCGGCCCACAGCTGATCGCGAGCTTCCGCGAGGCCGGGAGGGTCGATGTGGCTCGCCCTGACAATCCAGAACCGGCGATTGCCGGTGAGATCGGACAGGTATTGGCTTTCGTTGGTGGTACCGAAAAGGACGAATTGTCGGTCCCGCGTCACGGCGTAGCGGCCATATGCCAGCCTGGAACGATCCCGCGTCGTCGTGATGAACGATTTCACGCGATTTGTGTCGCGGCGGCCCATCCCATCCAGCTCGGGCATTTCGATGATCCAAGAGCCGGACGTCTTCTCAATCGTGGCCTTGGCGTCAGCGCCGACTTCAAGCTGATCGGTGAACCAGTTTTCGTCATGACACAGCGTGCGGATGAGAGAGGACTTTCCCAAGTCCTGAGCACCCTCCAAGACAAGCATGGCGTCAAACTTGCAGCCGGGCTGCATTACGCGACGCACAGCGGCAGACAGAATTTTGCGGCCGAATGCCCGATTGAGCGGCGTGTCTTCCGCCCCGGCATACTTCACGAGCCATTCATCCAGGCGCTCGACGCCGTCCCAGCGGAGGCTGGCGAGATAGTCGCGAACGGGGTGATAGGAGCACCGCTCACCAATCAGCGCCACCGCGTCAGCGATCTTGTCCTTCGCCGGCTCCTTGCCGTTGGCGGCATACGCGACTGTGAAGCGGATTTCGGCGAGGCGCTCATCCGTCATGGGGACGATGCCGCCCGCAAGGTGGATTTCAAGCTCACCCGACAGACGGTTAAGCTTCACGAACCACCCGCGACCCTCAAGCCACGCTTCGATCTCGACGTCAAACCGCTCGACCCCGAGTATCTGGCTGACGCGGCCGTTCTGATTATCCGCCCGTTTAAACTCAGTCACGTCCGACACGCGCACGGGCCTTGCAATAGCGGCCTGCACGGAAGGACCGGCAGGGATGGCAGTCTCTCCAGCCAGCACGGCCGGCGCTGGCGGCTTGGGCGGCGTCCACGGGCGGACGGTCTCGCGCATAAAGGTATCGAGCCGCGCCTTGTCCCACCCGTCGCGGATCGCATCGGCCACGTCCCACCCATTCGGCGGAGCGTCGCGCATGACATCCATCACGCGCACGGTCGCATTGATGCCGATCAACATCCCCGCAATCTCGTTCGCGGTCCCGAGGCCCGGCGCGTCGGCCTCCGGCCAGATAACGACGTTGCGCCCCGAGAGTGGCGACCAGTCGGTATGCTTCACGCCTTGCGTACCGCCCGCCCAGGACACGACAACCCGGCCCGTCTCGCCAGCGAGCGCGTCGCGGCACTTCTCGCCGCCGACGACGATTACTTGCTTTGCATCGCCGAGTGTCTCCAACCCATAGAGCGGGAAAACATCAAAAGGGGCGTTCATTATAGCCCCCAGCCCCCGGCAAGCTTACCGCACCGTAAGAGCTCTCGCCGCCGCCGTAGTTCAGGAGCCAGCCCGTACTTATCAATGTACGCAACGATCTTCTTACGCGCTCGCTGTCCGGGAGGCAGCCCAAAATCGTAATGAAGAAGTGCAGGAGTGAGATCAACCGCGTTAATTTTTGCATCAGGCGAAAGAACTTCGGTGCTCTCATCCGCAAAGACGCGGGCGATCGGTCGGCCTGCGCCGTCGATGATGACGCAATCGCCGCGAGTTTCAAAAACGACAGCGTTCGGGCAAAGCTGCCATTGCGCGGCCTTGAAATCGTTCGGATCGGTGCTCGCAATCCGTTCGGCCCCTCGACAAGCGAGCGGCATACTAATTCGCTGTGCGCCTCGTTCGCGCTCTATGGTTTGCAACATGATCTTGCTCGTGCTTGGTTGCATCGAGCGGAGCCTTGTTGTATAGATCGCAACGCCAATCACGATCTAAACGCGGTACCGCCCTGGTTTCGGAAACGAAGCCGGGGCTTTTCTTTGCCCCAGGATGCGGATCAGGCGGCTTCGCTGGTGGACCGCATCGGTTTGGACAGAACCGAGGCGGCATAGGCGTCGAGGTCGGCGTCCGTGTAGATCACGCGGGAAGGCCCGTCCTTACGAAAGACGGGCCCCCCCCTTTGCTCGCAAGTGTCGCGAGGTAGATGTACGAACGCTTTACGCCATGACGCTCCAACAGGTAGTTGGACGCCTCCTTGCGTGAGAAATACCGTGCGGCTTGATGCGGGTTGTTCATCGGTGTCGGCTCCGAGGTTAAGACCCGTGTTGAATATCGCGAGATAGTTGCTTCTTATAATTTCGGTTGGTTGGTTCATGCCGATTATAGAAAACAACTATCTCCGGTCATGAGTGCCTCGATTGGCCTCGACCGACCGGAGAACAATGTGAGCCGCACCCGACCAGCCGCCATCCCGCCGGGGTCATGGCCGCGCCGCATGCCCGCAGCATTTGCAGCAGGCTATTGCGGGGAATCCACGATAGAGGCATTCTTGCAGCGGGTTGGGAAGGAATACCCTCAGCCACGCGTACTGGAAGGGCGGCGAAAACTATGGCTGAGGGACGATCTGGACGCGGCGATAGCCCCGGGCGTGCCAGGCGACATCGCAGAGGATTTGTGACGTTGCAGCTCCCCCGCCATGTTCGGATCAAGAGGCTGAAATCCGGCGCAACGTCGTTTTACTACGAGGTGCCGACCAAATACCGAGGCATGAAGTGCCCCGTCCCGAGCGAGCCTCTGGGATTGGATTTCGCGCTCGCGTGCGAGAAGGCAAGCACCCTCAACGGGCTGTTCGATGAGTGGGATCAGCAGCGCAAGGGTCAGCCGATCGAGACACCAGCAGCGCCGAAGATCGGGACCGTTGATTGGCTATTCCGCGAATACAAACACAGCTTGGCCTACACCAAGAAAGTCGCTGTTCGATCACGACGAGACTATGAATGGGCAATGGCCCTGCTTTGCGACGCTCTGACGAAAAGCGGAGACAGAGTTGGGTCGAGGCCGATCAGGACCATCACGCCACGCGGTGCGGATAAGCTCTATCAGAAAATAGTCATTGGCCCGAACGGCCGTCGCGATCGCACGGCCGAGAAGGTCGTGAAGTTATGCCGCAAGGCGTGGCGTGTTGTGCACCGGCTGTTCCCCGACGAATTCGCAAAGGACGTGCCGAACCCCTGGTTGGGCGTCACACTCGAAAACCGCGTGAAGAAAGCGAAGCCGGCAGTCACGCGCGACGACGTCTATGACTTTGCACACGGCTGCATCGCCGCTGGTGAGCCCGAAATTGCCGCCGTGGCCGTGATCTGCTTCGAGTGGCTACAGCGCCCCGAGAACGTCATCGCCGGTCACATCAAATGGAGCGACTACCGCGCCCCGAGCGCGCCGACGATCGTCCGGGTGGCTCATCACAAGACCGGCACCGTCGCCCCTCACCCTCTTGAGGAAACGCTACCTGATGGCACTGTATTTAAGTTCTACGCTGACGCGGAGGAAGTGTTGGCAGCAGTGCCGCGACGCGGTGTGTCAATGATACTGCGCGAGGTGTCAGAAGGCATTGCCAAGCCGTTCGCCTTCCCGACGATGCAACACAAGGTCCAGCGCATGCGCAAGAAGCTCGGCCTTCCGGCGCACTTCACCATGGACGCTTGCCGGCATGGCGGCATGACCGAACTGGAGGAAGCGGAGTTGACGGACGGCCAGGGTCGCGCGCTGTCAACGCACAAGACCCAGCAGTCCTACGAGGGTTACGCCAAGCGCACCGCCAAGCGCATGCTGTCCGCGACGCGCAAGCGCCACGCGCACCGATTGGCAGAACAGAACGAACCGGGGGAATCCATTCGGAATGAGGCACCGGAAACCGTTCGGAATGGCGCCCCTGAACAAAGAAAGATTTCGACGTAATATCAACTGGCTGGGGCGGGAGGGATCGAACCTCCGAATGGCGGAATCAAAATCCGCTGCCTTACCGCTTGGCTACGCCCCAACTGGTGACCGGGGCGGGCGGAAGAACTGGCTACCGCAGATTCCCTCGGGTCGCAGCCGGTCTATAGGGAGCGGGGCGGCATTTCAACCGTCTGGAGGGGCAAAATACCGCGGCCTGGGAAGACCGGCCGAAGGATCCGCGTCTCGCTCTACTCTATTATGAGGCCCGACAACCGCCGGGCCCCCCGCCGGCCAGCGCCATCCGTTCCCGCCATTGAGACCGCCCCCGTTTCATGGGAATACGGCACCAATATTTGTCCACGGGAGTGAGCCATGACCTACCGCGCGCCGATCTCTGACATGCTGCTGTCGCTCAACCACGGCGCGGGGCTCAAGGCCGCCGTGGCGGCCGGCCATTACGGCGATTTCGACGCCGACATTGTCGCGGCCGTGCTGGAGGAAGCGGGGAAGTTCGCGTCCGACGTGCTGGCGCCGCTCAACCGCGTCGGCGACGAGCACGGCATCAAGCTGAGCGACGGCAAGGTCACGACCGCGCCGGGCTGGCCGGATGCCTACAAGCGTTGGACCGAGGGCGGCTGGAACGCCGTCTCGGGGCCGGAAGGCTTTGGCGGCCAGGGCCTGCCGCTCGCGATCAACGCCGCCTGCACCGAGATCTGGAGCGCAGCCAATGTCGCCTTCGGGCTCTGCCCGCTGCTGACGGCCTCCGCGATCGAGGCGCTGGAGGCACATGGCAGCGACGAGCTGAAAAAGATCTATCTTGAGAAGCTCGTCTCCGGCGTATGGACCGGCACGATGCAGCTCACCGAGCCGCAGGCCGGCTCCGACGTCGGCGCGCTGCGCACCCGCGCCGAGCGGCAGGCCGACGGCACCTATCGCATCAAGGGGACGAAGATCTTCATCACCTATGGCGAGCACGACATGACCGACAACATCGTGCATTTCGTGCTGGCGCGCCTGCCTGACGCGCCCGCCGGCACCAAGGGGATCTCGCTGTTCCTCGTGCCGAAGTTCATGGTCAACGAAGATGGCTCACTGGGGCAGCGCAACGACATCTATGCGAGCGGCGTCGAGCACAAGCTCGGCATCCATGCTTCGCCGACCTGCACCATGACCATGGGCGATCACGGCGGGGCGATCGGGTTCCTGATCGGCGAAGAGAACCAGGGCATGCGCTGCATGTTCACGATGATGAACCAGGCCCGCCTCGGCGTCGGCCTGGAGGGCGTCGGAGTCGCCGATCGCGCCTACCAGCAGGCGCTGTCCTACGCCCAGGAGCGCAAGCAGGGCCGCGCCGTCGGCAACAAGGGCGACGGCGCGGATGCGATCTTCGTTCATCCCGACGTCAAGCGCATGCTGATGCGGATGCGGGCGCAGACCGCCGCGGCGCGCACCATCTGCTATGCGACCGCGGTCGCGATCGACGTGTCCACCCGCGCCAACGACGCGAAGGTGCGGGCCGATGCGGCCGCACGCGCGGCGCTGCTGACGCCGATCGCCAAGGGTTATTCCACCGACATCGGCAACGAGGTCGCCTATCTCGGCGTGCAGGTCCATGGCGGCATGGGCTTCATCGAGGAGACCGGCGCGGCGCAGCATTATCGCGATGCCCGCATCACCGCGATCTACGAAGGCACCAACGGCATCCAGGCGATCGACCTCGTCACGCGCAAGCTCGCGGCCAATGGCGGCGCGTCGGTATGGGCGCTGCTCGACGAGCTCTCGGCCACCGTCAGCCAGGTCGAGGCTTCCAACGATCCCGCCTTCGGCACCACGGCCACCAAGCTGCGCGAGGCGCTGGACGCGCTGACGCGCACCAGCAAATGGCTTTTGGAGCGGGTTGCGTCCGCACCGAACGAGGCGCTCGCGGGAGCTACGCCCTATTTGCAGCAGTTCGGCGCCACGCTCGGCGGCTGCATGCTGGCCTCCGAAGCGCTCGCCGCCAAGGCCGACGGCATCACGGACGCCGCACGTTATGTCTCGCTCGCCCGCTTCTTCGCCGAGAACATCACCGTGCAGGCGCCTTCGCTCGAGCGCACGGTGACGGAGAGCGCGGAATCGGTTGCGGCGGCGGATGCGGTGCTGCTGGGATAAGGCGGCGGCTGCCTGCCCCACAACCAATGTGTCCCGGCCTTCGTCGGGACGGCACCGCGTTTTTGACGAGGACCTTCCCTTAATTCGCGAGTGGCTCGGTGCGGCCGCATCGTCACCGGACGGATGTCCCGCCGATGCCAGCGAGGTCCCGGCGGGCCGACCGATGAACGTCACGACCACCCGCAACACCAGCCCCATTATCGCGAGCGTGGCGGTCAGCATCGCGGAACGGAAGCCGATGCTGCCGGTCAGCGACAGCCGCTGCGGCAATCATCGATCGAGCAATCAGTCAAAGGAAACGGCACCAGGCGCGATCATGCCCCACAACCAGCAGTTTTTCAAGTGAACCATTGTAGCCCAATGTTGCAACGCGCGACAGCGCGTGACGATGCGGCCGGCGGCCTGTGCTGACGACACAAGATCGGGATCGAAAAGCTTGAGCAGCGCATTGGCACGCCTGCAAGATGATGTAGGCTGACCTTTCGTGAGACACGCCAAAGGCAAGCGCCGCGGCGACCGCAGGGGGCTCTCATGCCGAATGGCAATATCGTCGTCACCGAAGAGCGTGGAACGCGCGTGATCACCCTGCGTCGTCCGAGCAAGAAGAACGCGATCACGCAGGACATGTATCAGGAGATGAGCCGCGCGATCGACACCGCGCAGAACAACCCTGATATCCGCTGCATGATCATCACCGGTGGCTCCGGCGTGTTCACTGCCGGCGACGACATCGAGGATTTCCTGAAGGCCGACGCCTCGCACCCCGAAATGCTGTCGAACGGGGCCAAGTTTCTCTATTCGCTCGCCCTCAATGCCAAGCCGATCATCGCGGCCGTGGACGGCGTCTCGATCGGCATGGGCACCGTGATGTTGTTCCACTGCGACTATGTGCTCGCCTCGAACGCTGCAACCTTCTCCGCGCCCTACATCCATCTCGGGCTCGTCCCGGTCGGCGCGGCCAGCCTGCTGGTGCCGAACACGATGGGCTACCAGCGCGCCTTCGCGATGCTGGTGATGGGACGGACTTTTTCCGCCGCGGAGGCGCATGCCGCAGGCTTCGTCAACACCGTGGTCTCGCCCGGACACACCGAGGTCGAGGCGCGCAAGGTGGCGCGCGAGATCTGCCGGCTGCCGGCCGAGGCGGTCGCGACCTCGCGCAGACTGCTGCGCGCCGCGCCGGAGGAGTTGACCCGCCGCATCGACCAGGAAGCCCATTTGTTCGGCGAGCGGCTCAAGTCGGAAGAGGCGATTGCTGCGTTCAGCGCGTTTGCGAACAGGAAAAAGCGGTAGGGCGAGCACTCGGCTGTCACCCTCCCCTGGAGGGGGAGGGTCGCTCGCGCGAAGCGCGGGCGGGGTGGGGTGAGCCGCACGAAGACTCTCGCCGGGATACGAACCTCGCCAGCACCTGCTCACGGGATGGTCTGTCGCCCCGCCCCGGTTCGCATTTCATGCGAACCGACCTGCCCCCTCAAGGGGCGGGCGGGAGCGTGCGGCACGCGCGGTGCTTCAACAAAAGAGTTTCGTGAAATCTTTGCGCGGACCGACTAATCTCGTTCCATGCGATACCGATCCATCCTTGCCGCCCTCGCTCTCGCCAGCACCCTCCCCGCCTCAGCCGAGACCGCAGCCCCGGTCGAGCTGCGCATCCTCGCGATCAACGATTTCCACGGCAATCTGCGGCCTTCGCCAGGGGGCATTCGCATCAATGATCCCGAGGACAAGGCCAGGAAGGTGATGGTGGCGGCCGGCGGCGCCGAATACATGGCGACGCTGGTGAAGCAGCTGCGCGATGGACACAGGAACACGATCTTCGTCGCCGCAGGCGATCTGATCGGCGCGAGCCCGTTCCTGTCGGCGATGTTTCACGACGAGCCTTCAATCGAGTCGCTCTCGAAGATGGGTCTTGCGATTAGTTCGATCGGCAATCACGAATTCGACGAGGGCAAGGCCGAGCTCTTGCGGATGCAGAACGGCGGCTGCCATCCGGTCGACGGCTGCCAGGGGCCGCATCCCTTCACGGGCGCCAAATTCCACTATCTCGCGGCCTCGACCATCGAGACCGCGACCGGCAACAGCGTGCTGCCGCCGTACGAGATCAGGGAGTTCGACGGCGTTCCCGTCGGCTTCATCGGACTGACGCTGAAGGGCACTGCCGGCATCGTCTCGCCCGCCGGCATCGCCGGTCTCGAATTTCGCGACGAAGCCGAGACAGTCAATGCGCTCGTGCCGCAATTGAAGGGGCGTGGGGTGGAAGCGATCGTCGTGCTGATCCACGAAGGCGGCGAGCCCACCGGCGACTACAACGAATGTCCCGGCATCTCGGGTCCGATCGTCGACATCGTGAAGAAATTCGACCGGGCCGTCGACATCGTCGTCAGCGGCCACACCCACCGCGCCTATGTCTGCGATATCGATGGACGCCTCGTCACCAGCGGCGACAAATACGGCACGCTGGTCACCGCGATCGACGTCAAGCTCGATCCCGCAAGCCGCGACATCGTCAGCGCCAGGGCCGAGAACGTCATCGTCGCCAATGCCTCGCTTGCGAAAGATCCGGACCAGACCGCGCTGATCGAGGCGTACGACAAGCTGTCGGCGCCGATCGCCAACCGGCCGGCCGGATCGGTGACGCAGACGCTGTCGCGCATTCCGAACGAGGCCGGCGAAAGCGCGCTCGGCGACGTCATTGCCGATGCGCAATTGCTTGCAACCCGCGATGCCAAGGAGGGCGGCGCCGTGATCGCGCTCACCAATCCCGGCGGCATCCGCACCGACATCGTTCCCAAGGAGAACGGCGCGATCACATTCGGCGATGTCTTCGCCAGCCAGCCGTTTCGCAACCGCCTCGTCACCATGACGCTCACGGGCCGCCAGCTCAAGGACTTGCTCGAGCAGCAATGGTTGGACCCGAAGCGGCCACGGATCCTCCAAGTGTCGAACGGGTTCAGCTATGCCTGGGATGCGGCGAAGCCATTCGGCGAGCGCGTGATCGCCGACAGGATGAGTCTTGGCGGCAAGCCGATCGAAGCTGGAAGCAGCTACCGCGTCACCCTCAACGATTACCTCGCCGTCGGCGGCGACGGCTTTACCGTCGCCAAACAGGGCACCGCGCCACAGTATGGCGGTTACGACGCCGACGCGCTGTTCGCGTTCTTCCGAGCGCATGGGCCGATTGGACCGCTGCCGCCTACCCGCATCCTGCGCCTGAATTGATCCGGATCGAACGGGCCGGCCCGGGACCGCCCTTTGCCATTGCCGCCCAAACGCCTAGATTTGGGTTTTGCATTTGCGTTTTGGCGCCGGATGCGCCAAGCGACGCCAAGAGCCCGCATCCCATGAGGCCGACCTGATGAGCACGCTTCTCCTCTCCCACAAGGCCTGCCTCGACCACGTCACTCCGCCGGGACATCCTGAAAGGCCGGATCGCCTGCGCGCGGTGGAGGAAGCGCTGTCGCACGAGCGTTTCCAGTTTCTGGTGCGCGACCCGGCCCCGGAGGGTGATCTCGATCTGGTCACGCTGTGCCACAACGAGCATTACGTCACCGAGTTGCGCCACATCGCGCCGACCAGCGGCCAAGTCTACATCGACGGCGACACCTCGATGTCGCCGGGCACCTGGGAAGCGGTGATGCGCGGCGTCGGCGGCGCGGTCGCGGCAACCGAAGCGGTGATGACCGGCCAGCATCGCAACGCCTTCGTCGCGGTGCGCCCGCCCGGACATCACGCCGAGATCGGCAAGCCGATGGGCTTCTGCTTCTTCGACAATGTCGCTATCGCGGCGCGCCATGCGCAGCGCAAATACGGCATCAAGCGCGCAGCGATCGTCGATTTCGACGTGCATCACGGCAACGGCACGCAGGACATCTTCTGGTCGGACCCGACCGTGATGTACTGCTCGACGCACCAGATGCCGCTGTTCCCGGGCACCGGCGCCAAGAGCGAGCGCGGCGACCACGACACCATCGTCAATGCGCCACTCGCCTCGGAGGACGGCGGGCCGGAATTCCGTTCCGCGTTCGAGCATCTGATCCTGCCGCAGCTCGAAAAATTCAGCCCCGAGCTGCTCGTCATCTCAGCAGGTTTCGACGCGCATTACCGCGACCCGCTCGCCTCGCTGAACCTGCGCGCCGAGGACTATGCCTGGGTGACCCGCAAGCTGATGGACCTCGCCGACAAGACCGCAGGAGGCCGCATTGTTTCGGTGCTCGAGGGCGGCTATGACCTGCAAGGACTGAAAGAATCTGTTACGGCGCATGTCGGCGCCCTGATGGGCGCGTGACGCACCCGCCACATTAAGCCCGCAAAATTCTGCTTTTTCTCATGTGAAGCGAACCGGGCAATCGGAAACGGATATGGCCGAAAACACCCAAATCGACGTCTCCAGGCTCACCTTCGAGCGCGCGATCGAGGAACTCGAAACGATCGTGAAGCGGCTCGAAGACGGCAAGGTGCCGCTCGAGGAATCCGTGACGATCTATGAGCGCGGCGAGGCCCTGAAGCGCCGCTGCGAGGATCTACTGCGGCAGGCCGAGGCGCGGGTCGACAAGATCACCACCGATGCCAGCGGCCAGGCCACCGGCACCGCGCCGCTCGACGTCCAGTAAGCTAAAGGCCTCCCTCGGTTTCTGACCGCTGTAATAGGGCAGGTTTGGAGCGTAGCTGCACCTTTCGTGATCGCACCCTCGCCGTCCATGAACGTGGGCTCCAGCCGGTGCGGCCGGTACCGGAATCCGGGTCCTGAGAGACCAAAAAAGACCCGATTCTGGCCAAAAAAGCCCGCGAAGGATCCGGCAGGCCCGGAACCCTGCGTCACGGGCCGCAGTTAACCACTCCGGCCCGCCGGCTGCACCTGCATACCCCCAATCGGCCCAGCGGGTTGGCTTTGGCCCAAGGTTTGGTGTAAAGCTGCGCGGAGTGTGGCTTTTTGTAAGCCTTGCGTGGGCATTGATTACCGACGACAAGGGCTTCAAACTGCTAAAGAATTGGCTGGGACGGGCGAAGCCGATCTAAGTGACAGGGATCACAGAGACTGAACCGGAGCGCACTTAAGCTTACCTAAGCTGAAGACGGGGCTTGCCCCATGCAGGTGGCTCCGACGGTTTGAGGACTCGCGCTGCGCCGATATTGAGCAAACCCATCGCGCACCGGAATGACCTTCCGGCGCTGACAAATTGGAAATCGCCGTGAACGCATACAGTAAAACGCCGCTTCTCGACACCATCCGGACGCCGGAAGACCTGCGCAAGCTGAAGATCGAGCAGGTTCGCCAGGTCGCCGACGAGCTGCGGCAGGAGACGATCGATGCCGTCTCGGTGACCGGGGGTCACTTCGGCGCGGGTCTCGGCGTCGTCGAACTCACGACCGCGATCCATTACGTCTTCGACACGCCGCGCGACCGGCTGATCTGGGACGTCGGCCATCAGGCCTATCCGCACAAGATCCTCACCGGCCGGCGCGACCGCATCCGCACGCTGCGCACCGGCGGCGGCCTGTCCGGCTTCACCAAGCGCAGCGAGAGCGATTACGATCCGTTCGGCGCGGCGCATTCCTCGACCTCGATCTCGGCCGGCCTCGGCATGGCCGTGGCGCGCGATCTCTCTGGCGGCAAGAACAACGTGATCGCCGTGATCGGTGACGGCGCGATGTCGGCGGGCATGGCCTACGAGGCCATGAACAATGCCGGTGCGATGAACTCGCGCCTGATCGTCATCCTCAACGACAACGACATGTCGATCGCGCCGCCGGTCGGCGCCATGAGCGCCTATCTGTCGCGCCTCTACTCCGGCAAGACCTATCGCACGCTGCGCGATGCGGCCAAGCAGATCAACAAGCGCCTGCCCAAGATCATTGCCAACCGCGCCAACCGTGTCGAGGAGTACTCCCGCGGCTTCATGATGGATGGCGGCACGCTGTTCGAGGAGCTCGGCTTCTATTACGTCGGTCCGATCGACGGTCACAATCTCGATCACCTTCTGCCCGTGCTGAAGAACGTGCGCGACATGGAGGAAGGACCGATCCTGGTCCACGTCGTGACGCAGAAGGGCAAGGGCTATGGCCCGGCGGAAGCGTCCGCCGACAAGTACCACGCCGTCGTCAAGTTCGACGTCGCGACCGGCACGCAGGCCAAAGCCAAGCCGAACGCGCCGGCCTACCAGAACGTGTTCGGCCAGAGCCTCGTCAAGGAAGCGCAGAAGGACGACAAGATTGTCGCCATCACGGCGGCCATGCCGTCGGGCACTGGCGTCGACATCTTCAACAAGGCGTTCCCCGACCGCACCTTCGACGTCGGCATCGCCGAGCAGCATGCGGTGACGTTCGCCGCCGGTCTTGCGACCGAAGGCTACAAGCCGTTCTGCGCGATCTACTCGACCTTCCTCCAGCGCGGCTACGACCAGATCGTGCATGACGTCGCAATCCAGAGCCTGCCCGTCCGCTTCGCCATCGACCGCGCAGGCCTGGTCGGCGCCGACGGCGCGACGCATGCCGGCTCGTTCGACAACGCCTATCTCGGCTGCCTGCCGAACATGGTGATCATGGCGGCGGCGGACGAGGCCGAGCTCGTGCATATGGTGGCGACGCAGGTCGCGATCGACGACCGTCCGAGCTCGCTGCGCTATCCGCGCGGCGAAGGCCGCGGCATCGAGATGCCCGAGGTCGGCATCCCGCTCGAAATCGGCCAGGGCCGCATGATCCGCCAGGGCAGCAAGATCGCCCTGCTCTCGTTCGGCACGCGCCTCGCCGAATGCGAGAAGGCGGCCGACGAGCTCGCAGCCCACGGCCTGTCGACCTCGATTGCGGATGCGCGCTTCATGAAGCCGCTCGACACCGAGCTGGTGCTCAAGCTCGCCCGCGACCATGAGATCCTGATCACGATCGAAGAAGGCTCGATCGGCGGCTTCGGCTCGCATGTCGCCCAGTTCCTGACCGATCAGGGCGTGCTGGACACCGGCATGGTCAAGTTCCGCTCGATGGTGCTGCCCGACGTGTTCCTGGATCACGATACGCCCGCCGCGATGTACGCCCGCGCCGGTCTCGACGCCAAGGGCATCGTCGCCAAGGTGTTCGAAGCGCTCGGCAAGGACGTCAAGGCCGAGACGGTCAAGCTGGCTTGATGCTCACCTCTCCCGCTTGCGGGAGAGGTGACGCGTCGGGTGAGGGCTCTTTCCTCTCGGGGGTTCTCGATCGAAGACACCCTCTCCCCAACCCTCCCCGCAAGCGGGGGAGGGAGCAGAGCACGCCCCGCGGCTCGGGTCTCGATCCACGATTTTCGGGCTTTATCTCCCATGAAAATCTATCTTGCAGGCCCCGACGTATTCCTGCCGGACGCGATCGAGATCGGCCGCCGCAAGATCGATATCTGCACGGCTCACGGTCTCACCGGCCTCTATCCGCTCGACAACGCGATCGACCTCGCCGCGCCCGACGCTTCGCGGCAGATCTTTTGTGGCAACGAGGCGATGATGAACGAGGCCGACGCCATCATCGCCAATCTCACGCCGTTCCGCGGCGCAGGCGCCGATCCCGGCACCGTCTACGAGCTCGGCTACATGGCCGGGCGGCGTAAACTCTGCCTCGCCTATTCCAATGACGGCGCCGCCTATGCCGACCGCGTCGGCCGTTTCATGGACGTTACCTCCGAGGACGGACGGCTGGTCGATGCGCAGGGACTGACGGTCGAGGATTTCGGCCTCGTCGACAACCTCATGATGATCCATGCGCTGGAGCGGCATGGCTGCCCGCTGGTGACGCCGGCCGAGATGCCGATCGATGTCTGGCACGATCTCGCCGCTTTCGAGGCTTGCGTCCGGATGGCGGCTGCGCGATTGATCGCTACATAAGCAGCTCAGTCGTGCCCATGAGAGCGTAATGTCCACTCCCCGCAAGCGCGCGGACGTATTGCTGGTCGAGCGCGGCTTGTTCGAAAGCCGGGCGCGGGCGCGCGCGGCGATCGAGGCCGGGCTGGTCACGGCCGACGACAAGCAGGTGACCAAACCATCGGAGACGATCGCCGAGGACGCGGTGATCCAGGCCGAGCCGGCCCACCCCTATGTTTCCCGCGGCGGCGTCAAGCTCGCCGGCGCGCTGGAGCATTACCCGATTGAAATCGAGGACCATGTCTGCCTCGACGTCGGCGCCTCCACCGGCGGCTTCACCGAGGTGCTGCTGGCGAACGGGGCCAGCCTAGTGTTCGCCATCGACGTCGGCACCAGCCAGTTGCATCCCTCGCTGCGCGATCATCCCAAGATCGTGTCGATGGAGGAGACCGACATTCGGTCCTACGAAGGCAAGCGCCTGCCGGCGCGGCCCGATATCGTCGTCATCGACGTCAGCTTCATTTCGCTCAAGGCGGTGCTGCCGGTGGCGCTGTCGCTGGCAGCGGCGCCCATGAGCCTGCTGGCGCTGATCAAGCCCCAATTCGAGGCCGACCGGAAGCACAACAAGAAAGGCATCATCCGCGACACCACCGTGCACCGGGAGATCTGTGACGACATCGCAGCGTTCGCGGCCTCGCTCGGCTGCACCGACATCGAGGTGTTTCCGTCATCGATCACGGGCGGTGACGGCAACATCGAATTCTTCCTGGGCGCGCGGCGTGGTTGAGCGCCTGACGATCGATCATATCGGCCATCGCGGCGATGGCGTCTCGCTGGCGACGGGCGAAGCGATCTATGTGCCCTATACGCTTCGAGGCGAGACCGTCGAGGTCGATCATGCCGCAGGCCATCATCCCGATCGCCGCAAGCTGCTCGCGGTGGACGTCGCAAGCCCCGAGCGCATCGAGCCGTTCTGTCCGCATTTCGGCGTCTGCGGCGGCTGCGCCATCCAGCATTGGGCGGCTGAGCCCTATCGCGCCTGGAAGCGCGGCATTGTGGTCGAGACGCTGGCGCAGGCGGGCGTGGAATGCGAAGTGGCGCCGCTGGTCGATGCGCACGGCGCCGGCCGCAGACGCATCACGCTGCACGGCCGGTTCGGCACGCATGACATCCTCAAGGTCGGCTTCTCCGCGACGAGCTCGCACGACGTCATTCCGATCCATCGCTGCCCCATCCTCGATCCCGCGCTCGCCGGCGCGCTCGATGCCGCCTGGGCGCTCGCCGAGCCGCTGACGTCCAAGATGCCCGTGACGAAACCGCTCGACATCCAGGTCACCGCCACGGCCAACGGCCTCGACGTCGACGTGCGCGGCTCCGGCCGGCTGCCGACGCCGCTGGTCACGGCGCTGTCGCGCGTCGCCGAGCAGCACCGCTTGGCACGGCTGACCCGGCATGGCGAGCTGGTGCTGCAACGCCTGCCGCCCACGGTGAAGATGGGCCGCGCGGAGGTGACGCTGCCGCCGGGCTCGTTCCTGCAGGCGACGGTGGTGGGCGAAGAGACGCTGGCCGCGCTCGTCGCCGAGCGCGTCGGCAAGGCCAAGGAGGTTCTCGACCTCTTCTGCGGCGTCGGGCCGTTCGCGTTGAGGCTGGCCGAGAAGGCGCGCGTCACCGCCTATGACAGCGACGCCGGCGCGATCGCCGCGCTCGCGAAAGCGGCGCGCACGCCCGGCCTGAAGCCAATCAAAGCCCAGCCACGCGACCTGTTCCGCCGCGCCCTAGTACCGCAGGAGCTGCGCGACTTCGACGCGGTGGTGTTCGATCCACCGCGCCAGGGCGCGCAGGCCCAGGCGCTGAAGCTCGCCGCAAGCAAGGTGCCCATCGTGATCGCCGTGTCCTGCAACGTCGCGACCTTTGCCCGCGATGCGCGACTGCTGATCGACGGCGGCTACCGGCTGGACGCGGTGGTGCCGGTCGACCAATTCCGGCACACGCCGCATGTGGAGCTGGTTGCGCGGTTTACGCGCTAAAGCGCAATGAGAGCAGGATAAATCGCCGCGCTTTAGGTCTTGTTTTGAGCATGATCTTTTCGGAAAACCGCTGCGCACTTTTCCGGATCATGCTCTAGCGCCGCAGGCCGCCCAATGCGGGCGACTCGCCGGGGAGCATCGAGGAGTTGATGTCGCTGTCCATGCGTCCCGATTGCTGCTGGCTGAAACCGGCGCCGAACGACAGGCTGAGATTGGGGGTCGGCTTGAACTCGACACCCGCGAACGCACCATAACCGGGTGCGGCGTTGGAGGTGAGCGGCGCCAGCGAGCTGCCGATGCCGTTGCCGTACTTCAAGGTGTCGAAACCGGCGAAGAACGTGACAGGCAAACCACCTGCCGCTTTGGTGGCGTAGCCGAACTGCGTGCTGTCATAGGACAGCGCGCTGAAATTGCCGGCCGAGCCGGCCTGGTTGAAGCCGCTCAAACCAAAATTGCCGCGCTCGCTGCCAACAAAGAAACCATTCGCATAGCTGGTGCGCCACCCCGCATCGCCGGCATTGAAGCTTGAGAAGCCGCCGTAAGTATCGGAGCTCTGGCCGGCACCTCCACTGAGGCCGAAAGGCCCGCCGGGGATCCAATATCTCAGCGGCGCAACTTGCGCATGAGCCGGTGCGCCGGTCAGGCAGAGCACTGCGAGAGTTGCAAGTGCACATGAAGCTGCGAGGTTGAACATTCAGATGACCGTCAAGAGTTTTGCAAATTATACTCGTCGAACATGACCAATGCCAGCGGAGCGATCCGGCCGACGTCACGGCGCGGGGCTCCCGGAGAGTTGCACCTGATGTTCGCCGATCCCTTGCTCACCCCGCCTGACACCCATTCTTGCGGAGGTACCGGGCGTTCAGGCCGTGGTGCTCGGCGGCTCACGCGCGTGGGGTAACGTGCATCCCTCCTCCGACTACGACGTCGGGCTATGCCGAGCTCGCGGCCGCACGTACGCACGTAACGAGCGGACCCACGTCGCGGGATGCCTCTACAGGATGAGGCGCAAGGGGGCTTGAGGACGTTCGTGGAGCGGCCACCGAAATGGTGAGAGGCAGCTTTCAGGCGGTCTTGTCGACCGAAGACGAGGAGTCCGCCGGCGGATATTTCGTCACCGGCACCATGAAAGATTTTGTGCCGACCTGATAGATGACCTTGCCATTCTGTCCGTCGTCGGTTGCGATCTGCGCCTGCCCGAACATGATGACGTTCTTGTAGACGGTGCCGGTGCCCTGGCGGGTGACGCCGTCGGTGGTGACGCTGACCTGGGCTTCTTTGCCGTTGACCGAGAGCACCTTGAAGCTCGCGCTCTTGCCGTTATCGCTGGAATAGCCGCCCCAGCTTCCCATGAGGCGGCTGTCGGAAGCCGGCGGTTCCTGCTTCTCGAGATTGGCGGTCTGCTTGCCAGCGCCGCCCGCCGAGAACAACAGCACCATGCTCTTACCGTCCTTGGTGCCCACCGTGACCCCGCCAAAGGTGATCAGCGAGCCATTGACCTCGGCAAAGCCCCGCTCGGTTTGCCCGTTATGGGTGTACTCGACCTGCGCCCGGGCACCGCGGATGTTCACGACCTTGAAGCCGACGGGCTGGTTGTTGCCGACCCAATTGCCCTTCCATTCACCGAGCAACTTGCTCTGGTGAAAGACTCGCTCATTGGCGGGCGAAATCTGGCTGCTGCTCGACGTGACGATGGCCATAGTCTGCTCGGTGGACGGGTTCGACGAACCCGCTCTCGATCGCGCCCGACAGCAGGGTCAAAACAGCAATCGGGAACGAACTGAAACAATCGGATTAGGGCCATGTGCCGGTTAACGAGCGGTTAAATTCAACCGTCGGGTGGGATGAGGCGAAAGGTCCCAATCGCGCTATTAGCGGCCCCAGCGGTCCGACCAGATCTTCTCGCCGATCATGCAATTGACGCGCGGCTCCTTGTCCGCAACCCGCATCACGGGGCGCTCCGGCCTGCGGCCGGCGACCTCCATCAGCAGCTTGGTGCGGATCGCTTCCTTGAACTTGTCGCGGTCCTTGATCGTGATGACGAAAGAGCCGGGACCGCCGATGACGCAGTCCTCGTAGTAGAAATCGAGATTGTCGATATCCATGGTCGAATAGGACGGCTCCTTGACCATGATCGGCAGACCGTTGATGACGATGCCCTTCTCCAGCGCGGCATCGCGCGCCACCGTGACCGGGCCGCCATTGTTGTTGGGGCCGTCGCCGGAAATGTCGATCACGCGACGCAAGCCCCGGTAGGGATCCTCGTCGAACAGCGGCATCGCGAATGTGATCGCGCCGGAGATCGAGGTGCGCGAGGCGCGCCGGATCGGCGTCTTCATGATCTCGGCGGCGACCGCATCCGCGGTCTCGGGGCCGTCGACCAGCCGCCAGGGGATGATGATCTTCTGGTCGCTGGAAGCGGCCCACTCGAAATAGGTCACGGCGATGCGGCCGTTCGGACCGAGCTTCAGTGCCTGGAGGAATTCCTTCGACTGGATTGCCTGCGCGTAGCCTTCGCGCTGGATCGCGAGCTCGTCCATGTCCATGGAGTAGGACACGTCGACGGCGAGGATCAGTTCGACGTCGACCGCCTGCGCATCCTTGTCGGCAACCGGCCGCTGCGCCTGGTTCTCGGGCAGCTCGAATTTTGGTCCTGGCGCCGCGATGCCCGCGACGTCCCCTCCGGCAAGCACGCCGGCCACCAGTACAGCCCCGATCGAGAACAGCAAGCGCATCGCACCAGTCTCCCGTCGTATGACGCGATGGTGACATGCAATCGCCTTGCCGCAAAGTGCGAAGATCGCTTGCGCTTCACATTCGAGTTAGGATCGGCCCAACGCAAAGCTGCCGCGCTGTTGCCGCGCTCGCGCCGCCGGAACACCAGCGATCACATACGCACCGTCACTCCGGGGCGCCTCGCAGAGCCGAGCCCGGAATGTCGAGATTCCGGGGTCTCGCTCGCGAGCCTTGGTTCGCGATCCTTGGAATGACAGGTGTAATGATGTGGTGTGTAGGGACACTTCCCGCCCACTTGTCCGGCGCAATTTCCATGCTAGGCTGGACGCACAGATGGGGATGGAGTCCCCCGACAACCGCCCGGCGGTCGATGATCGTAGTGGGCTGATGACTCCTGCTTGAGGTGGGGCAATCTTTAGGCCTCCGCCTTTGGTGGGAGCATGGACCAACCCGCCGATGGCGGGTTTTTTGTTGCCTGGTGACGAAGGCCAGCAAGCCAGGGCAGGAGAAGGCGAAGACGTGACGACGACGACACCGAATGCTGAGCGCGCCTCACTGCCCAGGGGAATCTGGGTGCTCGGCTTCGTCTCGATGCTAATGGACATCTCCTCCGAGATGATCCATGCGCTGCTGCCGGTCTATCTCGTCACCGTGCTCGGCGCCTCCACGCTCACGGTCGGTTTCATCGAGGGCATTGCCGAGGCGACCGCCTCGATCACGAAAATCTTCTCCGGCGCCCTGTCGGACTGGCTCGGTCGGCGCAAGCTGCTCGCCGCGCTCGGCTATGGGCTAGCCGCCTTCACCAAGCCGCTGTTTCCGCTCGCGTCGAGCGTCGGGTGGCTGGTGGCGGCGCGCTTCATCGATCGCGTCGGCAAGGGCATTCGCGGCGCGCCGCGCGATGCCCTGATCGCCGACATCGCTCCCATCGGCCTGCGCGGCGCGAGCTTTGGCCTGCGACAATCGCTCGACACGATCGGTGCCTTCGTCGGGCCGCTCGCGGCCATCGGCCTGATGTGGTGGACGGCGGACAATTTTACGATCGTGTTCTGGGTTGCGGTGCTGCCGGCCTTCCTGTCCTTTGGACTGATCGCACTTGCCGTGCACGAGCCGGCGGATCCGAGCCGGGAGCCTGCGAAGAACCCGCTCAATCTTGCCGCGATGCGGCAGCTCGGATCCGTCTACTGGCGCGTCGTCGCGGTCGGCATCGTCTTCACGCTCGCGCGCTTCAGCGAGGCCTTCCTGATCCTGCGCGCACAGAACATCGGGCTCAATGCGATGTGGGTGCCGGCGGTGCTGGTGCTGATGAACGTCGCTTATGCGCTTTCGGCCTATCCGGCCGGCGTGCTGTCGGACCGGATCAACCGGACCGGCCTGCTGGCGCTCGGCCTGGTCTTCCTTGCCGGCGCCGACCTCGCGCTGGCACTGCTCCCGAGCCTTGCAGGCCTCGCGCTGGGCGTCGTGCTGTGGGGGCTGCATATGGGATTGACGCAAGGCCTGCTCTCGGCCCTCGTCGCCGACGCCGCGCCGCCGAGCCTGCGCGGCACCGCGTTCGGCTATTTCAACCTGTTCACGGGTCTGGCACTGCTGGCCACGAGCGTGATCGCCGGCGCGTTGTGGGATGCCTATGGTCCGGCAGGCACGTTTCTGGCAGGGCTCGGCTTTGCGCTGATCTCGCTCATAGGACTGCTTGCCGTCGGCAACGGTCTGGCAGCGGAGCAGAAATGATGACGGGGAGCTTTTCGTCGTGCTGAGTGGAGTGCTTGCGATCATGATCGGGAGCGTGCTCGGCGGCTGCGCGCGCTATTTCGTGTCCGGTGCGATCGCGCGGCGGCTGGGCGAGACGTTTCCGTGGGGTACCATGACGATCAACGTCACCGGCGCCTTCCTGATCGGCATTCTTGGGGCGCTCGCGGCCCATCCCGGCTCGGTGTTCGCCACGCCCAACCCTTGGCTGTTCGCGGTGACCGGCTTTCTCGGCTGCTACACCACAGTGTCCTCGTTCAGCCTGCAAACCCTGACGCTGGCGCGGAGCGGCGAGCCAATGCACGCACTCGGCAATGTCGTGTTCTCGGTCGGGCTGTGCCTCGCCGCCGTTAGTTGCGGCTTTCTCCTTGCGGACAGTCTTGGAGGATAGCAGCACATGACCGTCCCCTCCTCCGCCGATCGCTGGCGTAGCGCGATACTCTACGCCTGGGTTGCCGCCGGCAGCATCGTCGGCGGGCTGACCCGCTATCTCGTCGGTCTCGCGCTCGACACCGGGCCGGGCTTTCCCTTCGCCACGCTGTTCATCAACGCGACGGGATCGCTGATCATCGGCTTCTACGCCACGCTGACCGGTCCCGATGGCCGCGTGCTGGCGCGGCCCGAGCACCGGCAGTTCGTCATGACCGGGTTTTGCGGCGGCTACACCACGTTCTCGGCGTTCAGCCTGGAGACCTTCCGCTTGGTCCACGGCGGCATGAAATACACGGCACTTGCCTATGTCGCGGCGTCCGTCGTCTGCTGGCTGGTGTCGGCATGGCTCGGGCATATGATGGCGAGCCGCACCAACCGCTTGACAAGGAGCTGACCATGCAAGTCCCCGCTCAGGCAGTTTCGCTCCGGATCTTCATCGGCGAGAGCGACCATTTCGACGGCAAGCCGCTCTATGAAGCAATCGTGATGACGGCGCGCGAGCGGCACCTCGCCGGCGCCACCGTGCTGCGCGGTCCGATGGGCTTCGGCAAGTCGAGCCGGCTGCACACGTCGAAGATCCTGCGACTTTCCGAAGACCTGCCGCTGCTGATCGAGATCGTCGACAGCGAGGACAACATCAACGCATTCCTGCCCATCCTGGATGGCATGATGTCGAGCGGGCTGATCACCTTGGAGAAGGTGCAAGTCCTGCAATATGGTGCGAAGGTCGCGAGCTGATCGCTCCAGCAGGAACCCGAGCCCGCCGTGTCCGGGAGGCGGAATGAACGACACCGTTACCACACCGAAAACCAGGACGAAGACCAAGGTCGAGCGACCACGGCTGCACAAGGTCATCCTGATCAATGACGACTACACGCCGCGCGAATTCGTCACGATGGTGCTCAAGGCCGAGTTCCGCATGACCGAGGATCAGGCCTACAAGGTGATGATCACCGCCCACAAGCTGGGCGCTTGCGTCGTCGCAGTGTTCACCAGGGACGTCGCCGAGACCAAGGCGACGCGCGCCACCGATGCCGGACGCGCCAAGGGCTATCCGCTGCTGTTCACCACTGAGCCGGAGGAATAAGGCTCAGCTCACCAGCGCATGCGTTTCTTCTGCCAACCCGTACACGCGCTGCGCCTTTGAAAATCCTGCGATCGGAAATTCGCCGAGCTCGTGCCAGTCGTGGTGGCAGATATTGGCAAAACCCTCCGAGGCGACGACAGTCCGCCCCAGGCGCCCCGTGATCTTCTCCAGCCGGGCCGCGAGATTGACGGCGGGGCCAATGCAGGTGAAGTCCAGCCGGTTGCCGCCGCCGATATTGCCGTAGAGGATGTTGCCGACGTGCAGCGCGACGCCGAAACGGAAGCGCTCGACGGCATCCCCGACCGGAAACGCGAGCGACTCCACGCTGGCGCGCGCTTCGCGCGCGGCCTCCAGCACGCGCGCGCAGACATGGGCGGCGTCGCCGACATATTCATCGATCGGAAACACCGCGAGCAGGCCGTCGCCCATGAACTTCAGCACCTCGCCGCCATACCCCCGGATCGCGGTGACCTGGCAGTCGAAATAATGGTTGAGGATCGCGACCACCGTCTCGGCCGGCAGCCGGTCCGACAGCGCGGTGAAGCCGCGCAGGTCCGAGAGCCAGATCACCGCCTGCATGGTGTCGGTGTGGCCACGGCGGATCTGGCCCCCGAGAATGCGCGCGCCGGCGCGGTTGCCGACATAGGTATCGAGCAGCATCTCGGCGGTGCGGCGCAGGCTGATGATCTCGCTGACGCGCGCCAGCGGCGCTATGATGGTTCGGATCGCCGCGATGTCGTCGTCGCTGAAGCCGCCGGGATGCTGCGTGACCCAGCTCGTCGCGTGGATGGAGCCATCGAGAAACGGCACCGGCACCGCGATGTAGTCGGTCGCGCCTTCGGCACGCATGTCGTCGAGGAACGGAAATCGCTTGCTGTCGGGATCGCTCGCGCGTCCCCTGACCTCCAGCCCCTGCTCGAACACGATGCGGAGCGGGCTGCGGGCGAATTCTGGCGTGTCCAGAATATCGAAATCGACGCTGCCGATTTCGACCTCCTCGTCCTGCCGCCATATGAAGTTGCGACCGAAGATTTCCGGATGCAGCGTGCGGATGAAGATACCGAACCGCCACAGCGGCAGGCCGGCCGCGACCAGACGTTCGCAGAAATCGGCGATCATCTCGGCCGGCTCTTGCGACGACCAAGCGCCGTCGATCAGCCAGTTGGTAATGCGCTGGAGCTCGGAGCTGTTCATGTCCGCATTTGCGGACGAAGTTGTGGGCCCGTCAAGCTGCGCGGAAAGCTAGTGCTGCGACACGAACGCCGGCGGCGGCGTTCACCTCTACCCGTCGGGGAGAGGTGAAAAACTAGCGTCCCACCTGCCCGCGATCGCGCAAAAAGTGATCGGCCAGCACGCAGGCCATCATGGCCTCACCGACGGGGACGGCACGGATGCCGACGCAGGGGTCATGGCGGCCCTTCGTGAAGATCTCGGTATCAGCGCCCTTGCGATCGACCGTGAGACGCGGCTGGAGGATCGACGAGGTCGGCTTCACTGCGAAGCGCACCACCACCGGCTGTCCGGTGGAGATGCCGCCCAGAACGCCGCCGGCATGGTTGGAGAGAAAGCGCGTGCCGTCGTTGCCGGTGCGCATCTCGTCGGCGTTCTCCTCGCCGGCGAGCTCGGCCGCGCCAAAGCCGGCGCCGATCTCGACGCCTTTCACGGCGTTGATGGTCATCATCGCGGCCGCCAGATCGGAGTCGAGCTTGGCATAGATCGGCGCGCCAAGGCCCGCTGGCACGCCTTCGGCGACAACCTCGATCACCGCGCCGATCGAGGAGCCGCTCTTGCGGATGCCGTCGAGATAGGTCTCGAAGAAGGTCGCCTTGTCCTTGTCGGGACAGAAGAACGGATTTTTCCCGATCTCGTCCCAGTCCCATTTGGTGCGGTCGATCTTGTGCGGGCCCATCTGCACCAGCGCGCCGCGCACCCTGACGTCGGGCAGCACTTTTCGCGCGATCGCACCGGCGGCAACGCGCGTCGCGGTCTCGCGCGCCGAGGAGCGCCCGCCACCGCGATAGTCGCGCAGGCCGTACTTCGCCTCATAGGTGAAGTCGGCATGACCGGGCCGAAACTTGTCCTTGATCTCGGAATAGTCCTTCGAGCGCTGGTCGGTGTTCTCGATCAGGAGCCCGATCGGGGTGCCCGTCGTCACCTGCACGCCGGTCTCTGGATGCGCCATCACGCCGGACAGGATTTTCACGTGGTCCGGCTCCTGGCGCTGGGTGGTGAAGCGCGACTGGCCGGGCCGGCGGCGGTCGAGGTCGCCCTGGATGTCGCTCTCGCTGAGCGGGATCATGGGAGGACAGCCGTCGACTACGCAGCCGATCGCCACCCCGTGGCTCTCGCCGAAGGTGGTGACACGGAACATGTGGCCGAAGGTGTTGAAGGACATGCTTGGCTGTCGCCTGTGCTTAGTTTTATATAAACGTTGTATGTCAACGTCGTAGCCCCGAGGGCCACGGCATGCAACCCTAGTTCCGTTATTCCGGGGCAATGCAGAGCATCGAACCCGGAATCGCGAGATTCCGGGTTCGCCCTTCGGGCGCCCCGGAATGACGAAAATCTCGCCTAACTGAACTTCTCCAGCCGGCCGCCGCGGAACACGTAGACGGCGCCCTGCTGGATATAGAGATCGGCCGCGCTGGCGGGGGTCTCGATGCCCAAAGCCACCATCAGGGCCCGGCAGGTGCCGCCATGAGCGACCGCGACGGTATCGACCAGAAGCGACTCGTACCAATCGAGGACGCGCAGCTGTACGGCCGCATAGGTCTCGCCGCCAGCGGGCGCGACCGTCCATTTGTCGGCGAGGCGCCTTGCATAGACATCGGGATCGGAGGCCTCGCTTTCGGCCAGTGTCAGCCCCTCCCACGTGCCGTAGCCAATCTCCCGCAGGCGGTCGTCGAGCGAGTAATCGGTGAGCGGCAATTCAAGCTTGCGGCGGACCAGTTCCATGGTCTGGCGCGCACGCCCGAGCGGGCTCGAGACGTAGGGCAGCGCCGACTTGTCCTTGCCGTCGCGCCTGAACAGATCGGCCAGAACGTCAGCCGCGTGCACGGCCTGGCTGCGGCCACGTGCGTTCAGCGGGACGTCCTGGGTGCCCTGAAGCCGCCCGAGCGCGTTCCACTCGGTCTCGCCGTGGCGAAGAAAGTAGATCGTAGGCACGGGCATTGCCGCTGAAAGTTAGTCCTTGCCACCCAGCGAGATATCAGGCGCGTCCGGGCGCTTCATGCCGAGCACGTGATAGCCGGAATCGACGTGGTGAACCTCGCCGGTCACGCCGCGCGACAAGTCGGAGAGGAAATACAGCGCGCTGCCACCGACATCTTCGGTCGAAACGTTGCGCCGCATCGGTGCGTTGTACTCGTTCCACTTCAGGATATAGCGGAAATCGCCGATGCCGGACGCGGCGAGCGTCTTGATGGGACCTGCCGAGATCGCGTTGACGCGGATGTTCTTCTCGCCGAGATCGGCGGCGAGATAGCGCACGCTGGCTTCCAGCGCGGCCTTGGCCACGCCCATGACGTTGTAATGCGGCATCCATTTCTCGGCACCGTAATAGCTGAGCGTGATGAGCGAGCCGCCGTCCGTCATCAGCTTCTCGGCGCGCTGCGCCACCGCGGTGAATGAGTAGCAGGAGATCAGCATCGACTTCGAAAAATTCTCCTGCGTGGTGTCGACATAGCGGCCATCGAGCTGCTCGCCATAGGCGATCGCGTGCACCAGGAAGTCGATCTTGCCCCATTTCTCCTTCAGCACCGCGAAGGCGGCGTCGATGGTGGCAGCGTCGGTGACGTCGCAATGGCCGAGCACGAGACCGCCGACCTCCGCGGCGAGCGGCTCGACGCGCTTCTTCAGCGCATCGCCCTGATAGGTGAAGGCGAGCTCGGCACCGGCCGCGCGGCATGCCTTGGCGATGCCCCAGGCGATCGAGCGGTTGTTGGCAACGCCGAGGATCACGCCCCGTTTGCCCTGCATCAGACCTGAATTCTGCGCCATTTCTCAACGTCCCATCGAGCGGGTTAAGGTCTGGAGGTACACCAGCCCTCCTTCGCGGTACAGTCCTAATACACGGCGTTTACGCTGTTTCGAGCGCCGGAATAGCCGTTTCATTCGGGTGTTATGATCGTTGAGGCGCTCGCGCCGGACACCGGGACGTGAAAACCGCAATGAATGCGTTTCGCCAGAGTGTGGAAGCCATGATCCCGGCGTTGCGCCGCTATGCCCGCGCGCTCACGCGCGACGGGGATGCGGCCGACGATCTGGTGCAGGATACGTTGGTGCGCGCGCTGCGCTCCGAGCGCTTGTTCCTCGGAGGCGACGTCAGGAGCTGGCTCTACACGATCCTGACCAACCTCAACAAGAACCGGCGGCGCTCACTGGCGAGGCGTCCGCAATTGATGCCGCTGACGGAAAACAACCCGGACGCCAGCGGGACCGAGGCCGAAGGGCGCGATATCGAGAAGGCGCTGGCCACCCTCGTCGAGGAGCAGCGTTCGGTGCTGCTGCTGGTGATGCTGGAGGGCATGAGCTATCGCGAGGTCGCCGACATCCAGGGCGTGCCGATCGGCACCGTGATGTCGCGCCTGGCGCGCGCCCGCGCCCACGTCAAAGCCTCGCTGAACGGCCAGCGCCCGGCGCTCAGGCGGGTGAAATGATGGCAGAGTTGATGCATCGCGTGTTGTCCGCCCACACGCCGATGGAGCGAGCGACTTTGAGCCACGAAGAACATTTTGGGCCCCAGAGCCAGAGACAACCGATATGAACGATCGCAAGATCCCGGTGACCGAAGACGAGCTGCACGCCTATGTCGACGGCGAGCTGCCGGCCGAACGTCGCGCCGATGTCGAGGCCTGGCTTGCCGCCAACCCTGACGAGGCCGAGCGTGTGCAGTCGTGGCGCGCCATGGCCGAGATGCTGCACGCCCGCTACGATTCCGTCGCCCACGAGCCGGTGCCGGCACGACTGGAGCTTGAGCGGCTGGAGCGCCGCCCCCGGCAATGGCTCTATGGCGCCGCCGCGGCTGTGCTGGTTGCCTTCGTTGCCGGCGGCATGGCCGGGTGGGTGGCGCATGGCGCCGCCAACGCGCCCTCGACTTTCCAGAGCTTCACGGCCGACGCGCTCGACGCCCACCGCCTCTACGTCGTCGAGGTCCGCCACCCTGTCGAGGTCGGCGGCAACGAGCGTGACCACCTCCAGGCTTGGCTGACACGGCGCTGCGGCTGGACTGTGTTCGCTCCGAACCTGGAGGCGAGCGGGCTGAAGCTCGTCGGCGGCCGGCTCTTGCCGGGCCCGAACGGTCCGGCGTCGTTCCTGATGTATGAAGGCGCCTCGGGCGAGCGGTACACGATCTACGCCGCCAAGACCGAGAACGGCGCGACGCAGATGCGCTATGCCAAGACGGATAAGGACGGTGCGCTGTTCTGGGCCGAACGTGGGGTTGGCTACGTCGTCAGCGGCGGTACCGACCGTGACCGGCTGACCAAGGTGGCCCAGGCCGTGTACGACCAAGCCGAGAAGAACGGCAGGTAGACAACCCGAGCAAACGGGTGCCTCGATTCCGTCATTGAAAATTTGGAATCACGACATCGGCGCGTCTCATTATCGCACCGGATGATCACGCGAAAATGCGCAGCGTTCGATCCGCCGATCGACGCGGGCGGCCTCGATTGGGGTTTTTGGTACCGCGCTGGTCCCCCTCTCGAGGCCGCACCTTTTTGTCGGCTGCCCCGCCGGACAGCTGACACGTCTCAAACATCTGCGTCGAAGCGCGACTACGCTTCAGGCGTCTGTTGAGCATCATCCTTTCGGGAAGAGAATGCTCCGATCGTCGAGGCGGGCTCGGATAGCGCCCTATCGTTCGCGCATGACCTTTTCAGAAAACCGCTGCGCAGTTTTCCGGATCATGCGTTAGCCGAGTCCGCTCCGTGGATTGTAGGGGTGTTGGTCTCGCCACTTTTCCATCAATGCTTCAAGCTCAGCGTCGTTCCCGTCCGGTAGCATAATCCTGATTGTCACCAAGAGATCCCCGGTTCCACCCGCCTTCGGCAGTCCTTTGCCCTTGAGGCGGAAGGTCCGGCCGCTGGAGGTGTTTTTCGGCACAGAGAGCTCCACGGCGTTGCCGAGCGTGGGCACGCGGACCTTGGCGCCGAGCACCGCCTCGTACAGCGTGACCGGCAGATCGATGCGCAAGTCGGCGCCTTCGACCTTGAAGTAGGGGTGGGGCGCGATGTTGATGGTGATCAGGAGATCGCCGGGCGGATGGCCTTGCGCGCTTTCGCCCTGCCCCCGCAGCCGGATCTGCTGGCCTTCGGTGACGCCAGCCGGAATCTTGACATTAAGCTCCTTGCCCGTGGGCAGCCGGACGCGCTTGTCGCCGCCCTTGACCGCCTCTTCCAGCGAGACGGACATGGCAACGTTCACGTCGAGATCGAGCCCGATCCCGCCGGTGTCGAAGTCGAACTGGGCGGCCCCAGCCCCAGGGCGCGCGCCACGCATCCCGCCGCCGAACATGCTGTTGAGGATATCCTCGAACGCACCGCCGCCCGGGGCGCCACCCGCACCGCCGCTCCGGAATGTATAGCTCTCGAAACCGCCGGGCCCTGCGCGGCCGCGCGGCCCGCCGCCACCCGGAAAGCCCTGGAAGCGCGGCTTGCCCTCGGCGTCGATCTCGCCGCGGTCGAACTGCTTGCGCTTGTCCTCGTCGCCCAGAATCTCGTTGGCCGAATTGATCTCGGCGAAGCGCTCGGCAGCCTTCGGGTCACCCTTGTTGCTGTCGGGATGATGCTTCTTGGCAAGCTTGCGATAGGCGCTCTTGATGGCGGCAGCGTTGGCGCTCCGCGGCACCCCCAAGACCTCATAGGGGTCGCGCATCCGTCACGTCTCCTTCAAGAAATCGAATTGTTCAAAGGGCTCCCTGCCCCATCTGGCAGTCATGTGGGGAGAGAGTGGCATTTTTGCAACTAGGGGCGTGTGCCGACCCTAGATGATTCGAGCATGATCTTAGCGGAAGACCGGTTCCCACATTTCGCGAGCGCGGCCCTTCGGGTCCCGATCATGCTCAGCTCCGCCACGGCTTTAGCGTATGAATCTCCCAACGGCCACGGCTGCTTTGGCAGCCGGCGCCCTGGAGCCAGCTTTCGGTATTGCCGTTGACATAGCTCGCCAGAAAGTCGCGGCACTTGCGGCCGTCTTCGGCGGCATAGGATTGCGCGATCGGGGTGACCGAGCCGCGCGCGCCGGTCTCCGGGTTCTCCCAGTGCTGGCTCGAATCCTTGTCGCCCTTGCTGAGGACGTCCGAGGCGGCGTTGCGGGCGAAGGCGAGATCAGTCTCGGTCGGCGGGGTGTCCTTCGCTGGCCGCGCGATCGATCCAGTCAGGTCGCTGTCGTCCGCCTTGGCATAGGCGCTGCTGTCGTTGCGCGAAAAGCTGCAGCCGCCGGCACCAAGCCCGATCAGAAGCAGCGTCATGACGAAGCCAGACGGTCGGATCGTCGATAGGCCAACGCGTCGCCATGCCCTATATAGGGCGGTAGCGGACAACAGCGCGTTTTGGGCCGCGGGACGCAACTCGGACTCCAGACATGACCGACACGACCTCGATGAAACACCAGACACCCTTAACATCCGGTGATTTCACCACCGCCGACGAGCCATTTGCGTTGTTCGAGGCCTGGCTGAACGAGGCGATCAAGAGCGAGCCGAACGATCCGAACGCGATGGCGCTCGCGACCGTGGACGCGGACGGGCTTCCGGATGTGCGCATGGTGTTGATGAAGGGCTTCGATACCGAGGGTTTCGTCTTCTACAGCCACATCGCAAGCCAGAAGGGCCGCGAACTCGCCGCAAATCCTAAGGCAGCGTTACTTTTCCACTGGAAGTCGCTGCGCCGTCAGGTCCGCATCCGCGGCAACGTGACGCCGGTGACCGACGCCGAGGCCGATGCCTATTTCGCCACCCGCCCCAAGCAGGCGCAGATCGGCGCCTGGGCGAGCAAGCAGTCCGAGCCGCTGGAGAGCCGCTTCGCGTTCGAACAGGCCATCGCAAAAGTCGCGGCCAAATACGTCATCGGCGAGGTGCCGCGGCCGCCGGGCTGGAGCGGCTGGCGCATCGCGCCGATGCGGATCGAGTTTTGGCACGACCGCCCATTCCGCCTGCACGACCGCATCGAATTTCGCCGTGACGCAGCCGGCCGACCGTGGTCCAAGATGCGGATGTATCCTTGAGCCTTGTCTTCAGCTTTCCGACCTGAAAGATGTCCATGCCGCATTCATCCAATGTGCCGCGTCGTACGCTGCTCCTGACCGGAGCCAGCCGCGGCATCGGTCACGCCACCGTGATCCGGTTCTCCTCGGCCGGCTGGCGCGTCATCACCTGCTCACGGCATCCTTTCCCGGAAGACTGCCCGTGGGACGCAGGCCCCGAGGACCACATCCAAGTCGACCTCGGCGATCCCGAGGATACCGCGCGCGCGATCACCGAGATCCGGCGCCGGCTCGAGGGCGGCACGCTGCATGCGCTGGTCAACAACGCCGCGATCTCGCCGAAGGGCCCGGGTGGCGCGCGGCTCGGCTCGGTCGACACCGACCTCGATACCTGGACGCACGTCTTCAACGTCAACTTTTTCGCGCCGATCATGATGGCGCGTGGACTGATCGAAGAGCTGAAGGCGGCAAAGGGATCAGTCGTCAACGTCACCTCGATCGCGGGCTCGCGCGTCCATCCTTTCGCCGGCGCCGCCTACGCGACGTCCAAGGCCGCGCTCGCGTCTCTGACGCGCGAGATGGCTTCCGACTTCGGCCGCATCGGCGTGCGCGTCAACGCGATCGCGCCGGGTGAGATCGACACCTCGATTCTGTCACCCGGCACCGAGAAGATCGTCGAGCAGCAGATCCCGATGCACCGGCTCGGCACGCCTGACGAGGTTGCCAAGATCATCTACGTGCTGTGCACGGAGACCAGTTCCTACGTCAACGGCGCCGAGATCCACATCAACGGCGGCCAGCACGTGTGATTGCTTTTGCCAAGCTGCTTAGGGAAGCAAGGCGATCCAGACAACGCCGCCGCAAGACCTGGATCGCCCTTCCTTCCGTTCCTCAATCGAGTCGAATCCGACGCGACCTCTCGCGCGGCCGCGGAGCGGCCGCGTTGAATGCTGTCGAGCAGTCGTCGTCGTTCTCGCCGTCGAGCAGCGGAGCACCACAGTGCCGGCACATGCGTGCCGACAACGACGGCGCCTTGCCGCTCGTCACGACCTGTCGATAGTTCGCCAGATCGATGACGTTGCGGGGCGTCGTTATGTGTTTTTCAACCATGGCTGTTCCTCGCGGCTAACACGCTGCTTATCGCAGACAAGTTTCGCGCAAACGTTCAGCCCACCGCTCAAATTTTACCGGAGGAATTGGGGCACAGAGCACAGGTCACCGCACCGCCTCAATCCCGCTCTATTCTGCGACACGATCGACCATGTCTGTGCGACTGGCGTAAGGTCTCAGTAGGGATCTTTGCTTGAGCATGATCTATTCGGAAAACCGCCGCACAGTTTGCGCTAACGCGGCCCTCCGGGTCCGGATCATGCTCCTACAGCCACTTCTTCCACTTGAAGATCCAGTACGGGACGATCGCCGCGATCAACATCATCACCAGCGCCATCGGATAGCCGTGGACCCATTCGAGTTCCGGCATGATCTTGAAATTCATGCCGTAGATCGAGGCGATCAGCGTCGGCGGCATCAGGACGACGGCCATGACCGAGAACAGCTTGATGATGTTGTTCTGCTCGAGATTGACGACGCCGAGCATGGCGTCGAGCACGAAAGTGATCTTGTTGGAGAGATAGGATGCGTGATCGGTCAGCGAGGCCACGTCGCGCTGCATGGTCTTGAGCTGCTCGCGCATGTCCTTCGACCATTTCACGCCTTCGACCACTGCGGACAAGAAGGTCACGACGCGGCCGATCGACACCAGGCTCTCGCGAACCTTCGAGGTCAGATCGCCCTTGCGGCCGATCGAGATCAGGATCTGGGAATATCGCTTGGCCTGGCCGTGGCGCTCGCTCTCGGGCTCGAAGATGTCGTGCGAGACCTGGTCGATCTCGGCGCCGCAGCGCTCCAGAATGTCGGCGCAGCGGTCGATCACCGCGTCCAGGAGCTCCATCAGCACCATCTCGCCGGTGATCGCCGGCGTGCAGGAGCGGGCGAGCTTGGCCTCGACCAGGGCGAACGGCTTCGGCAAGTCATAGCGCACCGTCACCAGGCGGTGGTCGCCGAGAATGAAGGTCACTGCCGTGGTCCGGGGCATGTCGGTATCGGAGTGGCACATCAGCGTCGCGGTCATGTAGCGCGCGCCGTTCTCGATATAGAGCCGGCTGGAGATCTCGATCTCCTGCATGTCTTCGCGGGTCGGGATCGCGATGCCCGCCAGCCGCTCCACCGCCTTGTCCTCGGCCGCACTCGGGTTGACGAGGTCGATCCAGACCGCGCTCTCCGGCAGCGCAGTGAGATCCTCGATGACGGCCTTCTTGAGGGAGGCGTCGGAGGGAACAAACACCGAAAACATGACAACTCCAGAGAACCTGCGACAGAATGACAGCCACGCCCTTAGCGCGATTCTGACAAGTTCACGATGACAGTCGGATTAACGGAGCGTTGGTATGTGGGGCGGGGCCGTGGCTCAACTGTGGCACGGAATCGACAGTCCCGGCGGCCTTTGCCGCAAAACTCACACAGCACCGTAAAACTTGCGGCAGAAAAGCCACAGCTTGGCTCTTGCAGCGCGGGATAAGGGCTTCTGTGCTGGAATTGTGGCAGATTTCAACCATAATGGGATTAGCGGAGTCGAGGAATTTGGGCGCCAAGCTCAGGCCTTCCGCACGGTATTGTTTTGATTGGAACCAAACCATGTCGTCGCTGAAAGTTAAATTTGGGATTTTGGCCGTTGGCCTGATGCTGTCGGGCTGCATGCAGGCCACGCATTTCGAGGCGACGGACACCAAGGCCTTCAAACCGAAGGACAAGGAACTCCTCGCCAAGGTCAAATACGAGAACACCCCGGTTGCAGAGCCGTTCCGCCGCGCCATTGTCGAGTATCACCGTAAGGAATCGCCGGGCTCGATCGTGGTCGATTCCGACAATCACTACCTCTACTACGTGCTGGAGGGCGGCAAGGCGATCCGGTACGGCATCACCGTCGGTGAAGAAGCCATGGCTTGGTCGGGCATCGCCAAGGTCGGCAGCATGACCGAGTGGCCGGCCTGGCATCCGACCCCCGGCGAGATTTCGCGCCTGGGCGTGCCGACCTATGTCGCGCCGGGTCCTGACAATCCGATGGGCTCCCGCGCCATGTACCTCTATTCGGGCGGCAAGGACACGCTGTTCCGCATCCACGGCACCAACCAGCCGGAATATATCGGCGCCTCGATCTCGTCGGGCTGCATCCGCCTGACCAATGAGGATGCGATCGATCTCTACAACCGCGTCAAGGTCGGCACCATCGTCGTGGTCCTCGAGCCGAAGCATGGCGACTCGCCGTATAATTCGCGGCTGGCGCTCGGCAGCAGCCAAACGGGCCAGGCTGGCAGCTACTGATCGGCTTCGATCTCTGACATTCAAAAGCGCCGGTTTCACCGGCGTTTTTTTGTTGCCGGCTTGTGCGACCGGGCTTTGTTGCCAGCAGCCATCGGTTTGTCCGCGGGCGCACCGGATTTCTCCGCCCCGTCGCCCGCGTCCTCGTTCGCTTCGGGCTTGGCCGCGACCTCGCGCGGCGGCGCCTCCTCGGGACGTTCCGCCGGCAGCAGCGGGGCGACCTGCGGCAAGGGATCCCAGACGTTCCACTGGCAGATCCGATAGTCATTGCGCCGCTGCGCCAAATCGAGATGGATGTGGTCCTCGTGGTACCAGTCCGAGCCCGGGCCGAGCACGGTGGAAAAGCGCGCGCATACGGACTGCAGCACGCGCTCGCGCACCTCGCGCGACATGGTCCGGTCGGTGAGGCCGATCGACTGCCCGTTGGCGAGCTTGATCGCGCGGACGTCGAGCGCATTGGCCTTGCCGTGCTCGGACAGCATCGCGCCGACGACGCGGTTACGGCCGCGGCACTCGAAGCTGTCGAAATTGTCGAGGTCGCTGATGGCAGAGCCGAGGCTCGCGGCGAGCGGCGCCATGTCCTTGCGCACCCAATCGGCGACCGCCGACGCCATGGTGCAACGGAGGATCGCCGCCGGTTTGACCGCCACCTTCCGCTTGTCCGGCAGCACGATGGCCTCCAACCGCACCAGATCCTCGCCGCCGCAGGCGCCGGGGCCGCGGATATCCGGAATGGAGGGCGCGACCGCGATCTCCTCGGTCAGCGCTAGCCGGCAGGCCGAGACCTGCTTCTCGGGCGGCGGCGCAGCTTCGGCCGGCTTGTCGGCGCTTGGCTTGTCGGCAGAGGCCTTGTCTTCCGGCTCCGACGCCCCCTCGTCCGCTGCCTTGGGGGCCTCCTCAGGGCGGGGTCGCGGCAATGGAATCTTGGCGGGACGAGCGGCTGCGCGCGGCCGTGGCGTACCAAGGCCGAAGATATCCAGCGGCGCAGGATATTTCCGCGCCTCCGCCCTCTCGGCGAGCACAAGCGACAGCCCGATCGCAGCGGTAACCATTGCTGCGCCGGCGGACATATAGCCGCGACAAGACCATTTGCGGCGAAAGTCCGGCAGGCTAAAACTCATGACAATTCTTTGGCCCAACGCTGAGAGCGATAACGCGCCCAGCGACTTCTCGGAGGAACGTCAGAATGCTCGGTTTGATGCAAGATTGGCCCCTGCTCTGCCACCGGATCATCGAACACGCTGCCAGGATTCATGGCAAGCAAGAGGTGGTGACGCGCTCGGTCGAAGGACCGATCCATCGCACCAACTACGCCCAAATCCACAAGCGCGCGCTCAAGGTCTCGCAGATGCTGGAGCGCGACGGCATCAAGCTCGGTGACCGCGTCGCCACGATCGCCTGGAACACCTGGCGCCATCTCGAGGTGTGGTACGGCATCATGGGAATCGGCGCCATCTGCCATACCGTCAATCCTCGCCTTTTCCCCGAGCAGATCGCCTGGATCATCAACCATGCGCAGGACCGCATCGTGGTGACCGACATCACCTTCGTTCCGATCCTGGAGAAGATCGCCGACAAACTTCCCAGCGTGGAACGCTACGTCGTGCTCACCGACAACGCGCATATGCCGGAAACCACGCTGAAGAATGTGGTCGCCTACGAGGACTGGATTGCGCAGGCCGACGGCAAATTCAAATGGAAGGACTTTGACGAGAACACGGCAGCCGCGATGTGCTACACGTCGGGCACGACGGGCGACCCGAAGGGTGTGCTGTATTCGCATCGCTCCAACGTGCTGCACGCGCTGATGGCCAACAATGTCGACGCGCTCGGCACCAGCGCCTCCGAGACGATGCTGCCGGTCGTGCCGCTGTTCCACGCCAACAGCTGGGGCATCGCCTTCTCCGCGCCCTCGCAGGGCACCAAGCTGGTGATGCCCGGCGCCAAGCTCGACGGTGCCTCCGTCTACGAGCTGCTCTCGACCGAGAAGGTGACGCACACGGCGGGCGTGCCCACTGTGTGGCTGATGCTGCTCCAGCACATGAGCGCCAACAACCTGAAGCTGCCGGACCTGAAGATGGTGATCTGCGGCGGCTCGGCGATGCCGCGCTCGATGATCAAGGCCTTCCTCGACATGGGCTCGAACGTCCGCCACGCCTGGGGCATGACCGAGATGAGCCCGATCGGCAGCGTCGCGGCGCTGAAGCCGCCGTTCCAGAACGCGACCGGCGAGGCGCGGCTCGACGTGCTCCAGATGCAGGGCTACGCGCCATTTGGGGTGCAGATGAAGATCACCGACGATGCCGGCAAGGAACTGCCCTGGGACGGCAAGACCTTCGGCCGCCTCAAGGTCGCCGGCCCGGCCGTTGCCAAGGCCTATTACCGGGTCGACGCCAACATCCTCGACGAGGACGGCTTTTTCGACACCGGCGACGTCTCGACCATCGACGAGGACGGCTACATGCGCATCACCGACCGCTCTAAGGACGTGATCAAGTCCGGCGGCGAGTGGATCTCCTCGATCGAGCTCGAAAACCTCGCGGTCGGCCATCCGGCCGTGGCCGAAGCCGCAGTGATCGGCGTGTTCCACCCGAAATGGGACGAGCGGCCGCTCCTGATCGTGCAGCTCAAGCAGGGCCAGCAGGCCACGCGCGAGGACATCCTGAAGTTCATGGACGGCAAGATCGCCAAATGGTGGATGCCGGACGACGTCGCCTTCGTCGACGGCATCCCGCATACCGCGACGGGCAAGATCCTCAAGACGGCGTTGCGCGACCAGTTCAAGGATTACCGCTTCCCGAACGCGGCGGCGTAGGACATCAAGCGCGTCGGTCCGGGCGGCTCAAGGAGCCGACCCGGAATCTGGAGATTCCGGGTTCGATGCTCCGCATCGCCCCGGAATGACGGGCCGTAACAGTCCGGTCTCCCTTGAATTTGCCCCCGGGCCATGGTCTCAACGGCGCATCGTCGCGCCAGATCCGGCCGGCATCGCCTTCAAAACCCCGGCAGAGCTCACCCGATGGCCCGCAGGTTTTCAGCTCCCTATCAGTCGGAGCCCGTGTCCAGCCTCGCAAGCTGGGCGCGTAATCTGGCCGTGTTCGCGGTGGTGGCGGTGGTGGTCTCGATCATCATCGTCCGCTTCGACTTCCTGGAGATGAAGCCCGCGCTGATGGCCTTCTTCGGCGGGCTCGCGATCGCCGTCCTCTCGATCCTGTTCGGGCTCGCCGGCTTTGCCGCGATCTGGCAGAACGGCTCGCGCGGCATGGCGCGCATCCTGCTCGCTTTCCTGATCGACGGCGCGATCCTCGCCTATCCGGCCTATCTCGGCCTGCAATACCGCAAGCTGCCGGCGATCCACGACATCACCACCAACCCAATCGACCCGCCGCGCTTCGACGCGCTGGCGCCCGTACGCACCGGCGATGGCACCAACACCGCGGTCTATGCCGGCCTCTATTCGGCCGAGCAGCAGCGCCAGTTTTATCCCGACATCGAGCCGATCGAGCTGGAGATCCCCGTGGACCGCGCCTATGCGATCGCACGTCAGCTCGTCAATAAGCGCAAATGGCTCGTCATCGACGAGCGCGCGCCGCAGCCGCCGCGCCGTATCGGCCGCATCGAGGCAGTCGCGCGCACGCCGATCATGGGCTTCCGCGAGGACGTCTCGATACGGGTCGTGCCTGATGGCGATGATTCGCGTGTCGATATCCGCTCCGCCTCGCGTTATTTCGAGAGCGACCTTGGCAGTAACGCTGCCCGCGTCAAGAAATTCATTGATGATCTCAACACCGCCGCCGATGCCGATGCGCTCAAGCCGGTGAAGAAGACCCCGGTCGCGCCGCCAAAGGCGCCGGCGAAGACGGTGAAGAAGTGACGCGCTAGCGTCATCCTGGCGCGCCGGAAAGCGACGAACCCGGGATCTTGAGATTGTGGTGCGAAATACCCCGGGGTCGATGCTGCGCATCGCTCCGGATGACGAGGCCAGTCTAGCTCGCCATCCGGTACGTGCCGCCGATCACGGGATCGCCGTCCGTCGCAACCACGCCCCGCGCGACCAGGTCCTCCAGGTGCGCCAGCACGGAGTAGCCGGCGGCAGTCGTCAGCCTGGGGTCGATCCCGATATAGATCGCACGCACCATGGTCGCGATGTCGGTCTCGCCCTTGGCGAGGCGATGCAGGATCGAGGCCTCGCGCGCCTTGCGATGACGGATCAGGAAGCGCACGAAGCGCGGGCCGTCCGGAATCTCCGGGCCGTGGCCGGAGAAGTAGAGATCCTCCTCGCGGGACGCGAGACGGTCCAGCGAGTCCATATAGTCGATCATCGAGCCGTCGGGCGGCGCCACGATCGATGTCGACCATCCCATGACGTGATCGCCGACGAAGTTGAATTTCCGCTCGGGCCAGGCAAAGGCGAGATGGTTTGCGGTGTGGCCGGGCGTCGCCACCGCCTCGAGCCGCCAACCGGCGCCTTCGACGACGTCGCCATGGGCGATCCTGACATCAGGCGTGAAATCGCGATCGGCGCCAGATTCCGGATTGTGCTTCTCGCTCTCGAAGCGCGGGCGCGAGGCACGGTGCGGGCCTTCGGCATAAACGGGCGCGCTCGTTACCTGCTTGATCCGTGCGGTGTTGGGCGAGTGGTCGCGGTGGGTGTGGGTGACGAAGATATGGCTCACCGTCTCGCCGCGCACGGCCTCCAGCAGCGCCGCAGCATGCGCCTCGTCGTCCGGGCCGGGGTCGATGATGGCGACGTTGCCCTTGCCCACGATGTAGCTGACCGTGCCGGTAAAGGTGAACGGGCTCGGATTGTTACACAGCACGCGCCGCACGCCGGGGCGGACCTCCTCGACGATTCCGGGCGTCAGCGGAAAGTTGCGGTTGAACGGGACGTCGTCATTGTCGGACATGGGACTTCCTGTGCACTGCCGAACCCTCGCCGTCATAACCCCGCGAAGGTGGGGTATCCAGTACGCCGCGGCGTCTGTGGCGAAAGGCGCGGTCTCTGGAATACTGGTTTGCCCGCCCCAGTGCGCAACTGCGCACAAGGCGGGCGATGACAGCTGAGCAAGATAATAGCCACGGAAGACGTGGCTAGAAAAACGCCTGAATGCCCGTGATCGCGCGGCCGAGGATCAGGGCGTGGACGTCGTGGGTACCCTCGTAGGTGTTGACCGTCTCGAGGTTCTGGACGTGGCGCATCACGTGGTACTCGATCGAGATGCCGTTGCCGCCGTGCATGTCGCGGGCGGTGCGGGCGATGTCGAGCGCCTTGCCGCAATTGTTGCGCTTCATGATCGAGATCATCTCGGGCGCGAACTTGCCCTCGTCCATCAGGCGGCCGACGCGAAGCGAGCCCTGAAGGCCGAGCGCGATCTCGGTCTCCATGTCGGCGAGCTTCTTCTGCACCAGCTGGGTCGCGGCAAGCGGCTTGCCGAACTGCTTGCGGTCGAGCGTGTACTGGCGGGCGCGGTGCATGCAGTCTTCGGCGGCGCCTAGCGCACCCCAGGAGATGCCGTAACGGGCGCGGTTGAGACAGCCGAACGGGCCCTTCAGGCCGGAGACGTTGGGCAGCAGCGCGTCCTCGGGAACCACGACCCCGTCCATCACGACCTCGCCGGTAATTGAGGCGCGAAGCGACAGCTTGCCGCCGATCTTCGGCGCGGAGAGGCCCTTCATGCCCTTCTCCAGCACGAAGCCGCGGATCTGGTTGTCGTGCGCCGCCGACTTGGCCCACACCACGAATACATCGGCGATCGGCGCGTTCGAGATCCACATCTTGCTGCCGGTGAGGCGATAGCCGTCCGAAACCTTCTCGGCACGGGTCTTCATGCCGGCGGGGTCGGAGCCGGCGTCGGGCTCGGTCAGGCCGAAGCAGCCGACCCACTCGCCGCTGGCGAGCTTCGGCAGGTATTTCTTGCGCTGGTTCTCGTCGCCATAGGCGTAGATCGGGTACATCACCAGCGAGGACTGCACCGAGTTCATCGAGCGATAGCCGGAATCGACCCGCTCGATCTCGCGCGCGACGAGGCCATAGGCGACGTAGCTCGCATTGGCGCAGCCATATTCCTCCGGCAGGGTGATGCCGATCAGGCCGAGTTCACCCATTTCGTTGAAGATCTCGCGGTCCGTCTTCTCTTCGAGATAGGCCTCGGAGACGCGTGGCAGCAGCTTGTCCTGAGCATAGGCGCGCGCGGTGTCGCGCACCATGCGCTCGTCTTCGGTGAGTTGCTCGTCGAGCAGGAACGGATCGTCCCACTGGAAAGAAGCCGCAGCCGGCTTGTCCTTGGCCTGAGGGCGCGCGCTCATGAAACGTCCTTTCGCTTCTGGTTCCGTCATAAATTGCCGGACAAATTAAAGCGCCGCGGCAACAAGTGCAATTGCATCCTGGTTTCGATCGATGCGAGGCGAAGCGTCGTACCCGGAATCTCCTCGCTTCTACGACATCGAGATTCGGGATCTGGCGCTTTCAGCGCAATCCCGGAATGACACTGCGTGTCAGCTTTCGAGCTGCTCGTTGGCGACGATCTCGATGCCGAAGCCCGACAGGCCTTTGTAGTCGTGCACCGAGGACGTGAGGTGCCGGATCGAAGTGACGCCGAGATCGCGCAGGATCTGCGCGCCGACGCCGACCTCACGCCACTGGCGGTTGCGGTCGGCTTCCGTGGACGACTCGTCCGGCAGCGGCGCGACGGGCACACCGGCTGCGCCGTCGCGCAGGTAAACCAGCACGCCACGGCCGGATTTCTTGAAATGCTCGAGCACTGCCGCCATGCGCTTATGCCCCGTGAAAGTGTCCTTGACGATGTTCGGCTTGTGGAAGCGCGTCAGCACGTTCTTGCCGTCGCCAACGCCATTGTAGACGAAGGCGACGTGGGCGATGGAATCGAACGGCGAGCGGTAGGCATAGCCCTGCAAGGGTCCGATCGGGCTCTCGGTGACGAAGGTCGAGACCCGCTCGATCAGCTTCTCGCGCGCCTGGCGGTAGGCGATCATATCCGCGATGGTGACGTGCTTGAGCTTGTGCTCGGCGGCGAAGCGGGCGACTTGCTCACCCTTCATCACGCTGCCGTCGTCGTTCATGAGCTCGCTGATGACACCCACCGGCGGCAGGCCGGAGAGCTTGCAGAGGTCAACCGCGGCTTCAGTGTGGCCGGAGCGCAGCAGCACGCCGCCGTCCTTGGCAATCAGCGGGAAGATGTGGCCAGGCCGGGCGAAGTCGTTAGCGCCGACATTGGGATTGGCCAGCGCGCGACAGCACGAGGCACGTTCCTCGGCCGAGATGCCGGTGCCGCCATCGGGCTTGTAGTCGATCGAGACCGTGAACGCGGTGGTGTGCGCCGAATCGTTGTGGGCGACCATCGGATCGAGCCGCAGACGGCGCGCGTCCTCGGTGGTCACGGGCGCGCAGACGATGCCGGAGGTGTGGCGGATGATGAACGCCATCTTCTCGGCGGTGCAGAGCGAGGCGGCGACGATCAGATCGCCCTCGCCCTCGCGATCCTCATCATCGGTGACGACGACGAGCTCGCCTCGGGCAAAGGCCTGCAAGACTTCTTGAACGCTGTCGGGCATTTCCCAATCTCTATCGGTTATGGCCGGGAGGCTTAGCCGGACTTGGCCCGGGGCGCTAGTCTCCCCAGCGCAACCACATATGCCGGGCGGCAGGCCTGCCAGGGTAATTCAGGCTTGCAGCGAAGATATCAAGGATATAGGCCGCGAGCGCCGGAGAGGAAGGCCGGCCGGTCAGGGCAGCACTTCGCGCCGCTCGCCGAGCCGTTGATCGAGCTCGGCGCGCTTGTCGGCCAGAAGGCCGGCCTGGGCGGCTTCGATCACCGTGAACAGCTCGTGGGCGTCGCTGAGCCGGGTCACCGTGACATAGCTGGCGCCGGCCTCGTAGAGCTCGCCGACGTCAGCCAGGAGGTCGGCCGTGGCCACGATCAGGGCGGTGGGGTTGAGCGCGCGGACGTGGCGGACCAGCTTCTCGTTGGTGGCGCCTTTCAGCAGCGAATCCGGCACACTGAGGATGATGATCTCCGACTTGCCGATGCCGGCATGAAGGAGCGTGTCGACATTGCTGATGTCGCCATAGATCACGTGCAGCCCCCGCGAGAGCAGGGTCTGGTACACATTCGGGTTGAAATCGACCACCGTGATCTGCTCCAGCAGCACCGGAGCCTGCCGCTCGATCTCGGCTAGCAGCGCGCTCGCCGCACGAAAAAAGCCGAGAATGACGATGCGGCGGGCCTCGCCGTGCCCGCCCTCATGGGCCTCCTCGGCATGGCCACTGCCATAATCGAGGTCGCGCAGGCCAATCCGCTTCAGGGGCCCGATCATCCAGCGGGTGATCTCGTCACTGCGCGTCATCAGGAAGGTCGAGAGCACGGCCAGAACCACGAAGGCAAAGGAGGCCGCGTTCGCCGTCTCGGCTGCGATGTGGTGGTCGGCGATGCCGGTCTGGATCACCACCAGCGAGAACTCGGAGATCTGGGCGAGGTTGAGGGCCGGCAACAGGCTGGCGCGCAGCCCCTGTTTCATCAGATAAAGCGGGGTAAAGGTGGTGACGAGCCGGCTCACCACGGTAAACGCCGCGATCATCAAAGCGAGCCCGATCACGGAGAGGCCGGGCACGGGGATGGTCATGCCGAGTGCGACGAAGAACAGGGTGATGAAGAAGTCGCGAAGCGTGGTGACCTTGGCCGTGACGTCGAGCGCATAGGGAAAGGTCGAAAGCGAGACGCCGGCGATCAGGGCGCCCATCTCGCGCGACAGCGACAGCCGCTCCGCCATCTCGGCGACAAGAAAGCACCAGGCCAGCGCGCCGAGCAGGATCAGCTCGGGCCGCCGGGCGATCTGGTGAAACAGGCGCGGCAGCACATAGCGGCTGACCAACAGCGCGGCAGCGACCAGCACCGCGACGCGGCCGATCGAGAGCAGGATGACGCTGACTTGCAGATTAGCCAGGCTCGGCTGCACCGCCAGGAACAGGATGGCGAAGATATCCTGGAGCACCAGCACGCCGAGGGTGATGCGGCCCGGCAGCGTGTCGAGCTCGCGCTTCTCGTAGAGCACCTTGACGATGATGACGGTGCTCGACAACGCGCAAGCGACGCAGAGATAGACCGCATCGAAATGCCCGCCGCCGAGGGACAAGCCAATGCCGACGAAGAACAGAACCCCGAGCAGGCAGCCCCCGAGCAGCTGGCCGCCTGCCGCGAACAGGATCACCTTTCCCGCCCGCACGATCTTCTTCAGGTCGATCTCCAGCCCGATCATGAACAGCATGAAGATCAGGCCGAGCTCCGAGATGACGCTGATCGATTCCTGCGATTTGACCCAGCCGGCGCCGAATGGACCTATGCAGAAGCCGGCGATAAGGTAGGCCAGGATCAGGGGCTGCCGGGAGAAATGGGCGAGCAGGCCCAGCATCCAGGCAAACAGAATACAGAGAGTGATGTCGCGAATGAGCTCGTGCATGCCAAATTGGTCCGTTTTGCCGCACCCTAGAGATGGGTCGCGGTGCGGCAAGCGAGCAATTCGTCACATGCGCGAAGGGCTCTTCGCAGCAATGCTGCTATGCCCCCTCGCCTATGCCGTGCCCGCCGCCGCGCAATCGAAAATCAGTATCGAACAAAGCTTTGCCGATTCGCTCACCGCGCTGCCGAAGGACGAACTCGCCGTATCCGGCGGGTTCTACGTGCCCGCCTATTCCAGCGTCGCGATGAGCCAGGGCAAGCTGCGTGTCGACTTCTCGGTGACGCTGAGCGTGCACAACGCCTCCGAGACCCAGCCGCTGGTGGTCAAACGCATCGCCTATTTCGACACCGCAGGCAAGCAGGTCGAGAGCTATCTGAAGGCGCCGGTCGCCTTGAGACCGCTCGCCACCGTCTCGATCTTCATTCCGACCGACGACGTACGCGGCGGGACCGGAGCCAATTTTCTCGTCGACTGGGCCGCAACAAGCGAGATCGCCGAGCCCGTGGTCGAAGCCTTGATGGTTGGCGGCGTCGCCAATGCGCATTACGCTTTCATCAGCCAGGGACGTCCGACCCGGAGGGCCGGCAAGAAGTAAGACAGGCCGGTGCAACGCCGGCCGCCCAACAAGAACAAGACGAGGAACGCCCATGACGTCCAGCTTCGACTTCGCACCCCTGTTTCCCGCGGGGCTGCCTGCCCCCTCCGCGCGCTGGACGGGCCTTGCCAAATACAGCTTCGTCGGCGGCAACAACGACTCCGAACAGCTGCCGCTCGAGGGCCTGATCGAGGCGACAAACCTGGCGCTACAGCGTGAGGGCCGCTCGCTCGCCACCTATGGGCTGGCGCATGGACCTCAAGGGTATTTGCCCTTGCGCGAATTCCTGGTGACAAAGCTCAAGCGCGATGCCGGTATCACCTGCACGGTCGACGACCTCCTGATCGTCTCCGGCTCGCTTCAGGCGCTCGATCTCGTCAACGCCGCGCTGCTAGCGCGCGGCGACACCGTCATTTTCGAGCAGGAGAGCTATCAGGGTTCGCTGACTCGCCTGGCGCGGCTCGGCGTCAACGTGGTGGGCATCCCCCTCGACAAGGACGGCATGCGCATGGACGTGCTGGCCTCCACGCTCGCCGATCTGAAGAACCGCGGCATCCGGCCGAAATACATCTACACGATTCCGACCGTGCAGAACCCGACCGGCAGTATCATGCCGGAGAGCCGACGCGCCGAGCTGCTGCGCCTGTCATCCGAATACGGCGTGCCGATCTTCGAAGACGATTGCTATGCCGACCTCGTCTGGTCCGGGCAGCGGCCGCCGGCGATCCATGCCATGAGCCGAAACGGCGGCGTGATCCATATCGGCTCGTTCTCGAAATCGATCGCGCCGGCGCTGCGCGTCGGCTTCGTCGTAGCGCCCTGGGATGTGATGTCGCGGATGCTGGCGCTGAAGACCGATGCCGGCTCGGGCGCGCTGGAGCAGATGGTGCTCGCGACCTATTGCAAGCCGCATTTCGCGAGCCATGTGCCGGCACTGACGAAAGCGTTGCGCACCAAGCTCGATACGTTGATGGAGGCCCTCAACGAGCAGTTCGGGACGGCGGCCGAGTTCGAGGAGCCCAAGGGCGGCATCTTCCTCTGGGTGAAACTGCCCGACCAGGTCGATACGCTCAAACTGTATCAAGCCGCGCTTGCCGCCGGCGTCTCGATCAATCCGGGGCCGGAATGGTCGACCAACAAGAACCATTCCAGCTCGCGACTGAGGCTCTGCTTTGCGAGCCCCACGCATCAGCAGATCCGTGAGGGCGTCGCCGTACTGGCCGAGGTTTGCCGCAAGGAATTTGGCGTACCGGCCCGCAGTGCCAACGTCGAGAAGAGGGCCTGATACCGAGCCACCTGGGGCTGGCTGCCGCGGATGCGGAGGCTAGCCGCAGCAAGAGGCAGCAAGAGGAAGACCGAGACGTTGCCCTTACCGGCCTCGATCTGGGCGACGTAGCGCTCGAAAATCCCTTCGCCCCGCAAGATTGACGACTTGATTCAGCATTGGTCTATCCACGTTCGCCTTCGGAAAGTGCATGCTACCCGGAAACGGCCGGCCTCATTGACCCGGATCCGATTCGCGCGCGATCGGCAGCCAGCGTGGGCGGCCGTGAGGGATGCTCTTCTTTGGAATTCTACGAGGCGGAGGGCTTGCCAGGACATGACGCGTTGCTTGAGCCGCTGGATCGCGGCTGCGCTGCCGTGGGTCGCACTCGTGTCCGCGGCGCGTGCCGAGACGCTTGCGGTAAGGGTCGAACAATGGGGCCTGCTCGGCTCTTGGGCCGTCGACTGCGCGGCTCGGCCCGACCGCGACAAGGGCGCGCTATTGACTTACGAGATCAGGAAGGACGGCCGGGTGATGTACCGGCGCAACTTCGGCGAAGCCAAGGACGAGAGCGAGGTCGTCTCCGCCACGGTCGATGCCGAAGGCCTGCTCGGTGTGATGATGTTCTTCCCCTCGCTCCATCAGACGCGCGAATTCGGACTCCTCTTGCAGAAGGATGGCAGCCTGCGCGCGACCTACAATCGCAGCGAGCGCGGCGAGTACACGATCAGAGACGGCAAATACGTCGCGACCGGCGCGCCAACACCGGCACAGCAACGCTGCGATTAACAGGCGTTCAGAATTCTCCCGCCGTTCCTCCGGAACGTTCGCGTGCATGCACGGTTTAGATGTGCATTCGATTGGAGGAGGACATCATGAAGAAGCTTGGTTATGTGGTTGCAGCTCTCGGCGCGATCGTGATCGCAGCGCCGACGCTGGCGAGCGCCGAGACGGTGGTGATCAAGCGCGGTCATCATCATCACGGCCCGTACGCTGCCCACGCCGAATACGGCATGCATCGTGACCATGGCTGGCATCGCGGCTGGCACCATCGCGGCGACAAGGTCGTCGTCATCAAGCGCAGTCATCGCCACCATCACTGGGACTAAAGCGCAACGCAGCATGGAGATGGCCCCTGGCGGGGCCATTTTCTGCGCGTTCGAAAGCACTCCAGGGCTAATCCCACGCCGGCGCGAAGCCGGGATTGACGCAGCGCCTGTCCTTCGGCAGTGCGGCGATCTTGTCGCGGTCGGCATCATCGAGCGTGATCTTCAGGGCATCGAGATTGGCCTGCTGGCTCTCGCGCCGCGACGCCTTCGGGATCGCCACGACGCCGTCTTGATCGAGCAACCATTTCAGCGCCACTTGAGCCGCGGTCGCGTTGTGCTTAACGCCGATCTCGCTCAGCACCGGATCCATTGCGAAGCGCCCCTGCGCCAGCGGGCAATAGGCGACCAGCGGGATGCTCCTGGCATTGAGATAGGTCAGCACCTTCGATTGATCGAGCATGGCGTGATATTCGACCTGGTTGCAGGCGATTGGCGCCTTGATGTCCTCGACGGCAATCTTGAGCAGCGCGGTGGTAAAGTTCGCAACGCCGATCGCCCGCGTCCGCCCCTCCTCCTTGAGCTTCATCAGGGTCTCGAACACCGCGCCCCAATTGGCGAATTTCGACGGCCAGTGCACGAGATAGAGGTCGACATGGTCGAGCCTGAGCTTCTTCAGGCTGGCGTCGAAAGCGCGACGGATCGCCTCCGGTACCAGATTCTCGTGCCAGACTTTTGTGGTGACGTGCAGTTCGCCGCGCGGCAGGCGGGAAGCGGCGATGGCCGAACCGATCGACTCCTCATTGGCGTACATCTCGGCGGTGTCGATGTGGCGATAGCCAATCGACAGCGCGCTCTCGACCGCGGCGCGGCAGGCATCGCCCTGCATGCGGAAGGTGCCGAGGCCGAGCTTGGGCATGCTGATGCCCTGTGTCTGCAGATGGTGCATGAAACAGACTCCTGACGTAGTTCATCGCGCCAGACGCGCGATGACAGACTCTTCGCTGATGGAAAGGAAGTGGCGGGAGTAGCGACCATAGCGCGGGAGACGCCGGGCGGCCAATCAAGATCGAGTTAATGGCCTACGAATGCTGCGCCACGACGGCCGGTCGTGGCTGCTGCTGCGGCTGGATATCGACTGACCAGAGATCGCGATTCTCGACGTCCTTCAAGGTCACTCTCATCACACCGCTGCGGCCGTCGATGTCGACCCGGCCGAAGAACTGCAAGCCGAAGCACGGCGCCAGATTCTCGCCCTGCGCAGCGCTACAGCCGTGCTGGTACATTGCGACCGGACCAAAGGTGTCATCGAGTTCGCCCGGGCCCCAGGTGCCGGCATGCAGCGGGCCGGAGACGAACTCCCAGAACGGATCGAAGTCCTGGAATTGCGCCTTGTTAGGATCGTAGTAGTGCGCGGCGGTGTAGTGCATATCGGCAGTGAGCCAGACGATGTTGCGGATTCCGGCGCGCTTGATGAACGCCAGCAGATTGGCGATCTCGTGCTCACGCCGGTCGGGCGGCCCACTGCCGAGCGCAACGGCGTCCAGGCTGATCAGGCCGATCGGCAAATCGGCCGCAATCACCTTCCAGATCGCGCGTGAGGCAGCGAGCTCGCGCTTCAACCAGGCGAGCTGCTCGGTGCCGAGGATCCAGCCGCGATGGTCGCTTCCCTTATTCCAGGTGCCATCGCGATAACTCCGCATGTCGATCATGAAAACGTCGAGCAGCGGGCCGTAAGCGATCTTGCGACAGACCCGACCCTGCCGCGCGCCAACGTCGCGGATCGGCATGAAATCGAAGAACGCGCGGCGGGCGCGCGCGACCAAGAGCGGCGTGCCGTCGTGCTCGTAACCGGCGGCGTCGTAGCTGCCGGTCGGCGACCAGTCGTTGGTGACCTCGTGATCGTCCCACTGCGCGAACATCGGCACCTCGGCATGGAAGGCGCGAAAGTGTTCGTCGAGGTGGTTGTATTTGTAATTGCCGCGGAACTGCGCCAGCGTGTGCGCGACCTCGGATTTTTCCTCGGTGACGATGTTGCGCCAAATTTCGCCGTTCGGCAGGTTTTGTTCGGCAGGAATGGTGCAGTCCGCATAGATGTGGTCGCCGGAGTGGATGAAGAAATCCGGGCGGTTGTCGAGCATGGTGCGATAGCTGCGATATCCGCCACGCGAGACGTCGATGCCCCAGCCCTGCCCCGCGGTGTCGCCGGACCACAGGAACGAGATCGACTGGCCCGCGGCCGGCGCGGTGCGAAAATGGCCGACGCGGCTTTCGCCGGCAATCCCGGTCGCGATGTCGTCGAAGCGGACGCGATAGAAGATGTCCTGCCCGGGAGGCAGATCCTTCAGCAGCAGTTTTGAGGTGAAATCGGCCTCGGGCAGCGCATCGCCGGAGGCCAACGCGACGATCGCCTTGAAGCTCTCGAGGGTCGAGCACTCCACCTGCATCCGCGCCGCTCGGTCGGCGCGCGCCCAGATCACGGCGGAGCCGCCAGAGACATCGCCGGACTGGATGCCGCTCGTGATCTGCGGACGGTCGGCAGCGCGACTGAGATGCGGCTTTGCGAGCGTCCCAAGCGAGGCGACGGCGAGACTGGAGGTTGAATGGACCAAAAATTGCCGCCGGGTCCAGGCCCGCGCGGCGCGGAGCGTTGCCATTCAGGAAACCTTCGTCGAATCGCAACGAAAGGTGCCTGCGCTCCTTGACTCTATCCTGACGGTTTCTTGACTTCGCGCCTACGATTTTGCGACGCGCGCATGACGGTTTCGACTGGCAAGCGTAACCACGGTGCAGATGCGCTTCCTCGCCCGCTTGCGGAGGCGAGGTGAAGAGGCAGCAGCGCTGCGGCTAACGCTTCCAGTTGCAGATGCCGCCGGAGCGGCACGGCCAGGTCTGGATGCGCGTGTCCCTTGCCTGCGCGTCCAGCGGATTGCCGTGGCGATGTGAGAGTTTGGTGCGCGCCGTACCGCGCGGCTGGGCGCTCCGGGCATGCCCGACCTTGGGCTCGGCCACGTGCACGCGTTCGGCGGCAACCTTCTTCGGCACGTCCATCGGCTCGGCGCGCGCCTGCGCCTCGTTGCCGCCGCGTGCCTCCAAAGCGACCGGCGCGAACTGCGTCTCCGGGCCAAGCCGCTTCGGCGACAGTACGGCCTTGGACAGATCGAGACCCAGATATTCGTCAGGCTTGTAGCCGTCAGCATGCGCGAGGTCCGCCCCTGCGAGCACGAGCGCCACGGCAATTGCAAAGGGAACGCTTTTCAGGACCACGAGCACCTCCTGAAATTGATGAAGGGGTAATTTAGCCCTATTTAGGAGGCGCCACGCGCAATTCCAGCGGCCAATTGCCGCCGTGGTTAAGAAGTTTGGCGGAGTCAGGCGACTTTTCGCGTCGTCTCCGTCCCATCCAGGAACCCCATCAGGCGGCTGCGGATGATGGTTTCCGCCTCACTCATGATGCGGTCGACGAGCTCCTTGCAGGAGGGAATGTCGTGGATGAGGCCTGCGACCATGCCGCAGCTCCAGGCGCCCGCGTCCATCTGACCATCCAGCATGATCCTGGGATAGACACCCGCGACCTGGTCGTGAATGTCGTCGATGGTGAGCTTGGTGCCCTTCTCGCGCTCGATCTCGAGCAGGCGATCGACATTGGCGTTCTTCAGGACGCGCTCGGTATTGCGCAGCGCCCGCATGATCAGGCGGGTGTCGAGTTCGGTGGCGGCGACCAGCGCGTTCTTGACGTTCTGATGCACCGGCGCTTCCTTGGTGGCGATGAAGCGCGTGCCCATGTTCATGCCGGCTGCGCCGAGTGATAACGCCGCGACCAGGCTGCGCCCGTCGGCCATGCCGCCAGAGGCGACGAAGGGAATCTTCAACTCTTCCGCCGCGCGCGGCAGCAGGATCATGTTGGGAATGTCGTCCTCGCCGGGATGGCCGCCGCATTCAAAGCCGTCGACGCTGACGGCGTCGCAGCCGATCCGCTCCGCCTTCAGGGAGTGGCGCACCGAGGTGCATTTGTGGATGACCTTGATGCCGGCCGCCTTCAGCGCCGGCATGTATGCTTCCGGGCTGCGGCCCGCGGTCTCCACTGCTTTGATGCCACCTTCGACGATGGCCGCGATGTATTCCGGATAAGGCGGCGCCGAGAAGGTCGGCAGGAAGGTGAGATTCACACCGAACGGCTTGTCCGTCATGTCGCGGCAGCGCGCGATCTCCTTGGCCAGCAGCTCGGGCGTCTTCTGCGTGAGCCCGGTGATGATGCCGAGCCCGCCGGCATTGGAGACGGCGGCGGCCAGCTCGGCAAAGCCGACGAAATGCATGCCGCCCTGGATGATCGGGTGCTCGATGCCGAACAGTTCGGTGATCGCGGTCTTCACGTCAGTTTCCTCCCAGGGCTTTGCTTGATGTCAGGTTCAGTCTAGCCGCAGTCTCGTGCCGCGGTCACCCTTTCTCTCTGAACGGGGCGGAGAGCCCGTCAGTGCCCCCGCGCCGGCGCGCGCAAATCGATCCTGCGGAGCACGGCTGCGGTGGGGATCATCAGCAGGGCGACAATGGCAAGCGTCCAGAACACGTCGATATAGGCGAGGAGGTCGATCTGCTGCTGCAAGGTTTTGCCGACCCATGCGACCGCCTGCGACGCGGCATCGCTTGCATTGGAGCCCTGCGCTTGGAAGTAACGCGTCATGGCGTCGATGGTCTGCTGGTAGCCGAGATCGGACGGCGCGGCATGCTCGATCAGGCGGCTCTGGTGGAATTGCTGGCGCTGCGCCAGAATGGTCTGCGCCAGCGCGACACCCATGGAGCCGCCGATATTGCGGGCGACATTGATCAGCGCCGAGGCCTGGTTGGTCCTGTCCGGCGGGATGCCGTCATAGGAGGCGGTCGTCACCGGCAGGAACAGGAAGGGGAGACCGAGCGCAAGGAAGATGCGCGACAGCGCAGCGTAGCCGTAGGTGATGTCGCCGGTCAGCCCGGTGAGATGCCACATCGAGAACGCGACGATGGCGGCACCACACATGATGAGATATTTCGGCTGCACGATGCCGACGAGGCGGCCGACCACCGGCATCAGCACCAGCGTCGCGACGCCACCGGGCGACAACGCGAGACCGGCCAGCATCGCGGTGTAGTTCAGCTCGGTCTGGAGCAGCTGCGGCAGGAGCTGCGTCGTCGAGATCAGCACCGCGCCGGTGCCGAGCATGACGAGGAAGCAGGCGGCGAACAGACGCCGGCCAAGCAGGCGAAGGTCGACGATGGGCTGCTCCCGCGTCAGCTCCCAGGGAATGAGCGAGAGCAGCGAGACAGTCGCGAGCACCGCGAAGACGACGATCATGTTCGATCCGAACCAGTCATTGCGTTGGCCTTCGTCGAGCACGAATTCGAGCGAGCCGAGCCCGATCGCGACGAGGGCGAAACCGACATAGTCGACACGCAGACCCTTGCTGAGCAGCTTCTCCCTCTCCTCCTCTGCGCCCGACGGCTCTTTGACCAGCGTGCCGACCAGGAACAACGACAGCAATCCCATGGGAACGTTGATCAGGAACACCCAGTGCCAAGTATACGTATCGGTAATCCAGCCGCCGAGCGTCGGCCCGATCACTGGCGCGACCACGACGGCGACGCCGTAGATGGCAAAGGCCTGACCACGCTTATGCGGTGGGAAGGAATCGGCGAGGATCGCCTGCTCGCTGGTCGCCATGCCGCCGCCACCAAGGCCTTGCAAGATCCGGAACAGTACCAGCGATTGCAAATTCCAGGCGAAGCCGCACAGGAGCGACGCGATCGAGAACGTCGCGACGCACATCATGTAGAAGCGCTTGCGGCCGATCACGGTCGACAGCCAGCCCGAGATCGACAGCACGATGGCGTTGGCGACGAGATAGCTGGTGATGACGTAGGTGCTCTCGTCGATGCCGACCGCGAGCCCGCCGGCAATGTGGCGCAATGCGACGTTGGCGATGGTGGTGTCGAGCACCTCCATGAAGGTCGCGATCGAGACCACGAAGGCGATCAGATAGGGATTGTGCCCGCCCGCCGCCGACCGCTCCGGCGACCAACCGCCGGCGGCCGCGCCGCCTTGCGCGACGTCCGTCATCGCACCCTGGTCCAGGGCACGACCGACATGCCCGGTCCGACCGGCAGATCGGGCGGCCAGTTGTCGACCACGATCTTTACCGGCACACGCTGCACCACCTTGACGTAGTTGCCGGTGGCATTCTCCGCCGGCAGCAGGCTGAACGCGGTGCCCGAACCCGGTTGCACCGAATCGACGTGGCCGGTCAGCTTGCGGCCGGGATAGGCATCGATGCGTATCTCTACCGGCTGGCCCGGCCGCATGTCGTTGAGCTGGGTCTCTTTATAGTTGGCCACGATCCACACCTGGTCGGGCACGAACATCATCAGGCTCTGCCCGGCGGTGACGAATGTGCCCTTCGCGCCGGAGAGCTTGACGACGCGACCGGACTGCGCCGCAACGACGCTGGTATATTGCAGGTTCAGCTTGGCCTGATCGAGCTGCGCCTGCGATTGCCCGAGCTGCGCCTTGGCGCCTTCGAGCTGCGCTTGTAGCGATTTGATGCTCAGTTGCGCGGCCGTCACCGCGGTCTTGGCGCGCTCGGTGTTGGCCTGCTGCGCCTGAAGGTCGGAACGGGTCTGTTGCTGGCGCTGCACGGTTCCGGCTCCCTTTTCGGCCAGATCCTGGGCGCGCGCGAATTCTTCCTGCGAGAACTGGAGTTGCGCCTGAGCCTGTTCGAGCTGCGCCTGGGCCTGCTTGATCTGCTCCTGCTGGGAGTCGATTTGCGCCCCGACATTGGCGATGTTCGCTTTGGCCGCCGCGACCTGCGCATTGGTTTGATCGATGGCGATGCGATAGTCGCGCTCGTCGAGCTTGGCGAGAAGGTCGCCGGCATTGACGTGCTGGTTGTCTGTGACCGGGATGTCGGTCACGTAACCGCCGACCTTCGAAGCCACCGAAAAACTGCGCGAGGCGACGAAAGCGTCGTCGGTGGACTCGTAATGGCGGACCTCAAGCCAGCAGAGCAGACCGCCGACGAGCGCCGCGATCAGCACGATGGCGCCGACAGTTGCTAACAGCCAATGCTGGCGAAGCCTCGGGCGCAACGGCGGCGCCGGTTCGCCCGACTGCTCTTTGACGTCGCGGGATCGATCAGGATTCGTTCTCGGAGCTTCTTTCGTCCGCTGCGGCTGCTCCGCGGACGGCCGACGCTCCCGGGTTTGAGCATCCACGCTGACCACCTTTTGTCGGGACTACCGGCCGCAAGCCAATTGAGCCAAGCTTGCGCGCCGGCAGCCCAACCGCAGCGCCGAAGCATGGTTCCGACTTGCTGGAGCACCGCTGTCATTCGTGAATGCGGTGCTCAGAAAAAGCGCAGCACCGCCGCGCTGCGCTTCTCGATCGCTCTTACGGAAAGTGGACGTTAGTGCGTCTTGGTCTCGTGCTATTTCTCGAGGTCGGGCTTTACTTTGTCCGATCCCTGCTCTTTTTCCGGATTGCCCTTCCAAGGCTTGTCCGTCTGCCTGTGCGAACCCCAGTCGTTCTGAGTCCGGGGATCATCGGTCGGCCGTTCCTTACTCATCGCATCGTCCTTTGTTACGCGAAGGGGACGCCGTAATAGGCATTGATACCGCGTACGGCAGCGTCATCACCCCAGTTCCACTCAGCCTTCTCACCATATTTCGGAGCGCCTTCCAGATCCTTCGCGGTAATCGCGGTAACATAGCCGCCAAGCTCGGTGTCGTATTTCAGGGACTGCCAGGGCAACGGGTAATGATCATTGCCGAGGCCGAGAAATCCGCCGAAGCCAAGCACTGCGTAAGAGACCTTGCCGCTGATCTTGTCGATCATGACGCGTTCGATTGAACCGATCCGGTTTCGATCGGCCCCATAGACCGATGTTCCTTCGACCTTGTCGCTTCCGATCAGCCGGCCCATCTCGTTTTGGTCCAGTTCACCCTGATTCAGCATCGTAATTCTCCACTCAGCCATTTGTGAATCAACGGCGCGAGGTCAGCGATCGTTCCGACGCGGTTCCGCAAGAGCCAAGGAACATCGCCGAAAACAACAGGTTCTCTGAGTCTAACCAGGTCCGAACCGAGAGAGCCGCCCCTAATGTCTCAGACCGTCTCAGACTTCATCGTTCAGCGCCTGCATCAATGGGGCGTGCGTCACATCTTCGGTTACCCCGGAGACGGCATTAACGGCGTGTTCGGCGCCATGAACCGGGCTGAAGGCAAGATCGGCTTCGTGCAGGCGCGGCACGAGGAGATGGCGGCATTCATGGCGACCGCCTACGCGAAATTCTCGGGCCAGCTCGGCGTCTGTATCGCGACCTCGGGGCCCGGCGCTTCGCACCTCGTCACTGGCCTCTACGATGCACTGCTGGATCACCAGCCGGTGCTCGCCATCGTCGGCCAGCAGGCGCGCAATGCGCTGGGTGGGAGCTACCAGCAGGAACTTGACCTGGTGTCGATGTTCAAGGACGTCGCCGGCGCCTATGTCGCACAAGCCTCTTCGCCCGCGCAGGTCCGGCACTTGATCGATCGCGGCGTGCGGATCGCCCTGGCGAGACGAGTCCCGACCGCGATCATCCTGCCAAACGACATCCAGGAGGAGCCTTACGAGGACCCGCCCCGTGCGCACGGCACGTTGCATTCCGGCATCGGCTACAGCGCGCCCAGCATCACGCCGCGTGACGCTGATCTCGACCGCGCGGCGGACATCCTCAATGCCGGCAATAAGGTTGCGATGCTCGTCGGGGCCGGCGCGCTTGGCGCCACCGATGAAGTCATCGCGGTCGCCGACCGGCTATCGGCCGGCTGCGCCAAGGCGCTGCTCGGCAAGGCCGCACTCCCCGACGACCTGCCATGGGTCACCGGCTCGATCGGCCTGCTCGGCACCGAGCCCAGCTACAACATGATGATGGAATGCGACACGCTGCTGATGATAGGCTCCGCCTTTCCTTACGCCGAATTCCTGCCCAAGGAAGGTGCGGCGCGCGGCGTGCAGATCGATATCGATGCCAGCATGATGTCGATCCGCTTTCCGATGGAGGTCGGTCTCGTCGGCGATGCCGCCGACACATTGCGCGCGTTGCTGCCGCGGCTCGCGCCAAAGAGCGACGGCGCCTGGCGCAAGGCCATCGAGCAGGATGTCGCGACATGGTGGAAAACGCTGGACGACCGCGCGCATCAGCCCGCCGCGCCCGTCAATCCGCAGCTCGTTGCCTGGGAATTGTCTCCGCGCCTGCCCGACCGCGCCATCATCACCAGCGATTCCGGCTCCTGTGCCAACTGGTTTGCGCGCGACCTGAAGATGCGCCGCGGCATGACCGCCTCGCTTTCCGGCGGCCTCGCCTCGATGGGTGCTGCGGTGCCTTACGCGCTCGCCGCCAAATATGCCCATCCGGACCGACCTGTGATCGCATTGGTCGGCGACGGCGCCATGCAGATGAACAACATGGCCGAGTTGATCACGGCCGCGAAATACTGGCGGTCTTGGCGAGATCCGCACTTCATCGTCTGCGTCTTCAATAACGAAGACCTCAACCAGGTCACTTGGGAGCAGCGCATCATCAACGGCGATCCCAAGTTCGAAGCCTCGCAGCGCATTCCTGACGTCTCCTATTCACGCTTCGCTGAGCTGATCGGCCTGCGCGGCATCTTCGTCGACTGTCCCCAGCTGCTCGGCTCGGCCTGGGAGCAGGCGCTGGCGAGCGATATGCCTGTCGTCCTGGAAGTGAAAACCGATCCCGAGGTGCCGCCGCTTCCGCCGCACATCACCTTGCAGCAGGCGAAGAATTTCTCGCTCACCCTGATGAAGGGCGATCCGAACGAAAGCGGAATGATCAAGGGAGCTGCGCGGCAGGTGTTGGAATCGATTCTGCCCGGAAAGCAATGAGGTGAACCATGAGTGACTTCCGCGATATTCAGCACGGCGTCAACGACCCGGTCGACGGCGTCGACGTGAAGTGGCATTTCAACGACAACCGGACACCGCATGAGCGGGCACAGCGTCATGCCGACGTGCGCGCCGACGCCACCGCCGCGCCGGCCGAGCCGTTTCTGCCCGAGCGGCTTCGGCGCAAGCCGACCGACCCCATCAACCCGCGCACCGGGCGTAATCCCACGGACTAGTCGTTAGGAACCTCGGCCCTCGCGGCGTGTTGATCGGCGCAACACGGCGCGGCAGGTGGCCGCGCGACAATTGGAGAGACGGACCATGAAACGAACCATCGTCGCCATTGCTTGCGTGCTTCTCGCAGGTCCCGCATTGGCCCAATCGCTGGGCGAGAAGACCGGCGTCAATTCGGCACTCGGCGTCGCGCCGGCAACCGCCGACTTCGTCAAGGAGGTCGCCATCAGCGACATGTTCGAGATCGAGTCGGGCAAGCTCGCTGAGCAGAAGGGCAATGCGCAGGAGAAATCGTTCGCCCAGCAGATGGTGACCGATCACACCAAGACCAGCAGCGAACTGAAGGGACTGGTCGGCAACGGCAAGGTCCAGGCGACGCTGCCGACGGCGCTCGACAGTTCGCACCAAAGCAAGCTCGACAAGCTCAAGAGCGCGACCGGCAAGGACTTCAGTTCCGACTACAATTCCTACCAGGTCAGCGCCCATGAGGACGCCGTCTCCCTGTTCGAGCGGTATGCTAAGGGCGGCGATAATGCCGCGTTGAAGGATTGGGCCGGCAAGACGCTGCCGGCGCTCAAGCACCATCTCGACATGGCCAAGGAGCTCGGTAAGGCGCCGAGCGTCGGTCAGTCCAAGTAGGCAGCGGCCGAGGACGGCGGCTCCGCCGGCGTCCTCCTCGTCTGAGCCACGATGCCATTCTCCGCACCTTGGGTCGCAAATGCGGAGATCCTCAGGGCGCAGCAAGACAACACTTCGATATCGCGCCGGCACATTGCCACGCCGCGAGCGGAACGCTCGCGGCGGCTTCGCTGGCTTCCGCAACGGCGGAAGGACGTACGTCCACAGCAACGGCGGAAGGACGTACGTCCACAGCTGAGCACGACTTGATCAATCCCGTCAGCCGCTATCCGAAGCCGCCGTTCAAGAAGCACTCGCAGCCCTGCCCGGCCCTGCCGGCAACATGGAGCCGCGGCCGGATCATGGCGAGACCAGCTACTAAGGCTCCGGCCGGCTCGCCCGCCACACGTCGCGCCGGAGCGATCTGGATGCCGCTCCAGGTGTCCGGCGGCGCCATCATGGAGAAGCTGGAAAAGTTCGGCGGCACGACATCCCTCGGTCGTCCCGGTCAGCCGGGCGAGCTAGCCTCGATCTACGTGCAGCTTGCCGCGGCAGACGCAAGCTATGCGACAGGCGATGTCTACGGCGCCGCGAGGGGGCTCGGGACAGCCCTCGCAACGGCGCCCGCTGGAACCTTCATTGTCATACAGAATTTACAAAACAGTCATGAAGGATAGCTCGCCAGACCGATGGCCCTCGTAGAAGTAAAACCCACTCGGATCGATCAGGCGCTCGCACACGAGATTGCGGACAACACCAATTCGGGCATCGAGCAAACCGCGCAGACTTTGACGTGGGCTGCGGACGAGCACGTGATGCTTGCGCTCGCCGCGGCTGGATGGCTCTACGCGCAGCTTCGACGGCCCGAGGCGCGATCTGCTGCAAATCACGTATTGGCAGTTTCCGTGGCCACTGCAGTGCTCCCGCACCTGCTAAAGTCCGTGTTCGATCAGACAAGACCCGATCGCCTGACGCTGCGCGGCCATTTGCACGGTATCCCTATCTCCGGAAAGCCACGTGATGCGTTTCCGTCCGGCCACGCTCTGCACATGGGCGCGCTCGCCTCGGCGGCTGGGCTGCTGGCCCCCGCTCCCCGCCGGCTGGTGCGCTCCCTTGCCGTGGCGCTGTCGTTGACGCGCGTCGCGGTGCTTGCACATTGGGCCAGCGACGTGGTGGCGGGGTTCACCCTCGGAATCGTCGTCGAGCGACTGTTCAGGCCATTTACGTTCGGAAAATCGCAGCGGCAGCGGCATCAAGCCTCGCGAGTAGGGCCATGACGGAATATCTCCTGCGCTTCGTCGCGGGCGGCCTCATCGTCTCCGCCTTCGCGATCTTCGGAGACATGCTCAAGCCGAAGAGCTTTGCCGGGCTTCTCGGCGCGGCGCCGTCGGTCGCACTCGCCACGCTTGGCATCGCGGTCGTTCAGCACGGCCCGCAATATGCCGCGGCCGAGAGCTGGACGATGATCTACGGCGCTGTCGCCCTCGGCTGCTACAGCCTCGCCGTCTGCCACCTGCTGATGAGATTTCGTCTCGCGGCGCTGCCGGCCACCATCCTCGCATTTTTGGTTTGGCTCGTGGTCGCCTTCGGCCTGCTCGCGGGTTTCGGAGGCGCCGCCTGATGCTGGTCAAGCTGTCATCATCCGCGCTGAAGCAGACGCATTGGTACGAATACGTGGTGCGCTTCGTGCTGGGCGGCCTCGCGACGGTAGCGGCAGGCCTCATCGGCAGCCATTTTGGCCTCGCGATCGGCGGACTGTTTCTCGCGCTTCCCGCCATCTTCTGTGCCAGCGCGACGCTGATCGAACGCCATGAGCGCCGCGCCAAGGAAAAAGCCGGATTCAGCGGGCGAAGACGCGGGCAGCAGGCCGCAGCGTTGGACGCTGCGGGCGCCGGCCTCGGAAGTATCGGCCTCGCAGCGTTCGCAGCGGCTTTCTACGCCGTGGTGTCGGCAAGCATCACCGGGGCATTCGCGGCCGCCATCCTAGCCTGGGTAATGGTGGCCGTGTCAGCATGGTGGTTGAGGCGGAAGCTGCGCACCACCTCAAATCGCCCGCAGCCCGAGCGCGGGCACGATCAACGAGCGGCTGGAGCTTCTTGCCGTAGCATCAGGAAACGGGGTGCTCACGTCCTTAAATAACCTCTGGGGGCTCGGACGCACCGGCTTCTGTGCTTCTGTCTCTACAGAAAGCTCGCGGGACAACCTGACTTCGTCCGTCAGGAAATGCGCCAGCGCACAACTGGTCTCAATATCAAATTATTGATTTTGCTGATGTTTATAGCTTCAGGGATGATTTTTCTGACTCTTATGGAACTCCTACTTAGTTCGTCCATTGAGTAAACTACTCAACTTGCTCAATTTGCATGATCGACCATGAACGACCTTCGCGCCGAACGCCTTCAGGTCATGCTCTCGCCGGAAGAGTTGACCGCTGTTGACGATTTCCGGTTCAAACATCGCATGCCGACCCGAGCGGCAGCGGTCCGCGAACTCCTCAAGTTCGGGCTGGCCGCAGCGGATGTCGATCCGGCAGCCGGCGTGAAGTCGAGCAATTTCGGCGTATTCGGCCGCGGACCCGGCGGACATGTTCAGGGCGAGCCGGACGGCGAGACTAACCCATAGGACGGTCCACAAAACAAACGACCCCGGCACGGGGGTGCCAGGGCCGTCCTTGGAGATTGCTTCCGGCGCACCGGGGGCATGACAACCGGAAGCAATCCGTCGACTCTTCCCGCGGAGATTCGTTCCTCCCGAGAACTAGCCTGTTGCATCTCCTGAATCGTCAGGCATCGCGCCGGCGCCCGGTGTTTTGCCATTGTCGTTCAGCTTGGGATCGCGTGTCGCTTCCCGCGACGGTGAGCCTTTGGGATCGCTCTTGTGCACGGATTGCGCACGCTGCTTGTCACGCGGCTGCTCCTCCGCCCGCTTGTCCTTGACGATTCCGTGGTCGGAATGGGCCATGATCTGCTCTCGCCTCTCTTGATGTTTCGCAGCGGTTACGCGCGGGCACGTCGATTGTTCCGGGCGGGAGCCCCCGACGCTAACTGCGCGCCGAGTGGACCGCAGCCGATGCATTTTCCAGATGCACCTGCCGCACGGTCGTGACCGTCGCGAAGGCGACCGAAACGCCAAAAGCGAGAATCAGTGAAAGAAGAACCAGACGTGGAGCCATTGCGAAACCTCCTTCTGGAATCGAAAAGCAACGCGATCGACTACTCACGGATGATCCTGGATTGGTCTCTTGCATTCCGTGCGCGGTCTCACACGCGGCTTCACCAGGACGAGAGCGTCTACCTATCCAGCTTTTGAGGGATATGGACCCTCACGGGCGGGATTTCTCCATCGAGCCAATCCTGCTCCCTCGCAAGTGCAGTCCAGGCATCCGCCATGCGCGAATAGCGCTTATAAGCGGGTTGCCCTTCCGCGCGCTCGGCGAGCTGAAGACAATTGTCGGCGTTGTCCCTGAAAATGTCAGACTGTTTCATACCGAAGACGTGGGGGCGGAACTCTCGGGTCGCAATGCCCTTACCGGATCGTAACGTTCGGGGAACTTCGCACGTCATCCGTCATTGATATCGATGCGAGTTCTCGTCGCGATAGTCCTGGTGTGCGTCAGCACCGCAGCGCCTGCCGATAGCACTGGCGAGCGACAGCTTGGTGAGCCCACGCCGAGCGCAATCGACGTCATCAGCGGCCTCTACGCCTTCAGCCGCTTCCAGCAGGGTCTGCTTGAGAGCACCGACCTGAAGGGCAACACGGAGGTCAAGAACCTTGCCGCGCTACGCGCCGAAGAAGCGGCCAAGCGCGACAAGGCGCTGAAACAGATCCAAGAGACCATCGGTGCGGAGCCGCGCGTCAGCAAGACCGCCTCGGCGAGCGCGAGCCTCGTCGAACCCGAAACTTCGGACGGACCAACTTACGTCCGAAGCTTTTATGCCTCGCAGATTCCCGAATATGAAGCGGCCATCAACCTGCTCGAACGCTATCTGAAGGCGCCCGACAATCCTGCGCTTGCAGCGCTGGCGCGCGAGCAGCTCCCGACGCTGCGTGCGCAGGTCAAGGCGGCCGAGCGCACTATGGCGGACAAGTAGCCGTCTTTTATTTGTCGTTCGGATGATGTTGCTGACTCTCCGGCCGCACAGTCCGGTTGCTCTCCGGCATCCTGTCCCGGCCCGCATCGCCATTGTCATCCCTGCCGCCCGAGGTGGACGTGCCGCTCCCGCTCGGGTTGGATCGGGTCGCCGTCCCCGTGGTCGGCGTATCCGCCTGAGGCGTGGCCGAGCTGGCGGCGGGATCGCCCGTCACGGCCCCTCGGCCGCTGGGCGCCCCGCGCTGGGCGAAGGCCGATCCGGCAAGCAACATGACGACCACCACGGCCAATCCAGCTTTCATCTGCGCTCTCCCTATCTTTGCGGGCTAACCGCAGGGGTGCCGCTCCGTTCCGAAAGGCGTGGTGCGCGAGGCGCTAATCCATGGTGTCCGCCGAGGGCCGAATTCTCGGAATTTTCGTGGAACCGATCCGACTGTTCGCAGTTAATGCTATTGGGCTGAGCAAAGCAGGTTCCATTTTCGGTGCGCCGCAACCTTGGCGCTTGATTTCGAATTTGGCTGACGCTCTATTTTGACCAAACGCGTCTTGCCATAGATTCGGCCGGCGCCTGCGGGGGAATCAGTATGAGCGACCTCGATCCCGGAACTGCATCACGCTCCGGTCGTCGCGTCCCAAAGCCAAAGACCAACGGTACGTCGGATCCGGATTCCCGGGCGGAATTGCTGCTCGCTTTGCAGGCAATGCGCAGCGGCGATTTCTCCGTGCGGATGAGCGGCGATTATCTCGGCATCGACGGTAAGATCGCCGACACCTTTAACGAAATCATCGCCGCCAATCAGCGCATGGCGCAGCAGCTCGAGCTGGTCGGCCAGGTGGTCGGCCGCGAGGGCAAGACCCGCCAGCGCGTGAAATTCGGCCTCGCATCTGGCTCTTGGGCCGACATGGAAGGGTCCGTCAACACGCTGATCGATGACCTGTTGTGGCCGACCCGTGAGGTGACGCGTGCAGTCGCGGCGGTGGCGCAAGGCGATCTGCTCCAGACCGTCAAGCTCGACGTCGACGGCCGCCCCCTGCGCGGCGAGTTCTTGCAGTCGGCGACCATCGTTAACACCATGATCAAGCAGCTCGGCGTGTTCACCTCCGAGGTGACGCGCGTGGCGCGCGAGGTCGGCACCGAAGGCAAGCTCGGCGGCCAGGCTCAGGTGCCCGAGGTGACCGGCGTCTGGAAGGACCTCACCGAGAGCGTCAACTCGATGGCGAACAACCTGACCAACCAGGTTCGCAACATCGCCGAGGTGACGATCGCGGTCGCCAATGGCGACCTGTCGAAGAAGATCACCGTCGACGTCCGCGGCGAAATCCTCCAGCTCAAGGAAGCCATCAACACGATGGTGGATCAGCTCCGCTCCTTCGCCTCCGAAGTGACGCGCGTGGCGCGCGAGGTCGGCACCGACGGCAAGCTCGGCGGCCAGGCGATCGTGCCCGGCGTCGCCGGCACCTGGAAGGACCTCACCGATAGCGTCAACGCGATGTGCGGTAATCTGACCGCCCAGGTGCGCAACATCGCCAACGTGACGACTGCCGTGGCGCGCGGCGACCTGTCGCGCAAGATCACCGTGGATGTGCGCGGCGAGATCCTGGAGCTGAAAGACACCATCAACACCATGGTGGACCAGCTCAATTCGTTCGCCTCCGAAGTGACACGCGTCGCACGCGAGGTCGGTACCGAAGGCAAGCTCGGCGGCCAGGCCCAGGTGCCCGGCGTCGCCGGCACCTGGAAGGACCTCACCGACAACGTCAACTTCATGGCGTCGAACCTGACCGCACAGGTCCGCAACATCGCCGATGTCGCCACCGCGATCGCGAGCGGCGATCTGTCGAAGAAGATCACCGTCAACGTCTCGGGCGAGATCCTTCAGCTGAAGGAGACGCTCAACACGATGGTCGATCAGCTCAACGCCTTCGCCGGCGAAGTGACGCGCGTCGCCCGCGAGGTCGGCACCGAAGGGCGGCTCGGCGGTCAGGCCAACGTGCTCGGCGTCGCCGGCACCTGGAAGGACCTGACCGAGAGCGTCAACTCGATGGCCTCGAACCTGACTGCGCAGGTCCGCAACATCGCGGAGGTGACAACGGCGGTCGCCGGCGGCGACCTGTCGAAGAAGATCACCGTGGACGTGCGCGGCGAGATCCTGGAGCTGAAGGACACCATCAACACCATGGTGGACCAGCTCAACGCCTTCGCCGGTGAGGTGACGCGCGTGGCGCGCGAGGTCGGCACCGAAGGCAAGCTCGGCGGCCAGGCCGTCGTGCGCGGCGTCGGCGGCACCTGGAAAGACCTCACCGATAGCGTCAATTCGATGGCCTCGAACCTGACCGGACAGGTCCGCAACATCGCCGAAGTCGCGACCGCGGTGGCGAAGGGCGATTTGTCGAAGAAGATCACCGTGAACGTATCGGGCGAAATCCTTCAGCTGAAGGAAACGCTCAACACCATGGTGGACCAGCTCAACGCCTTCGCCGGCGAAGTGACGCGCGTCGCCCGCGAGGTCGGCACCGACGGCAAGCTCGGCGGCCAGGCCGGCGTGCCCGGCGTCGCCGGCACCTGGAAGGATCTGACCGATTCCGTGAACTCGATGGCGGGCAATTTGACCGCCCAGGTGCGCAACATCGCCGAAGTCGCGACCGCGATCGCCGGCGGCGATCTCTCGCGCAAGATCACCGTGGACGTGCGCGGCGAGATCCTACAGCTCAAGGACACCCTGAACACGATGGTCGACCAGCTCAACCGCTTCGCGGGCGAGGTGACGCGCGTGGCGCGCGAGGTCGGCACCGAAGGCCGCCTGGGTGGTCAAGCCAACGTGCCCGGCGTCGCCGGCACCTGGAAGGACCTCACCGACAGCGTGAACTCGATGGCGGGCAACCTCACGGCCCAGGTCCGCAACATCGCCGAAGTCACCACCGCCGTGGCGCGAGGCGACTTGTCGCGCAAGATCACGGTGGACGTGAAGGGCGAAATCCTCGAGCTGAAGAACACCATCAATACCATGGTGGACCAGCTCAATGGCTTTGCGGGCGAGGTCACGCGCGTGGCGCGCGAGGTCGGCACCGAAGGCAAGCTCGGCGGTCAGGCCGAAGTGCCCGGCGTCGCCGGCACCTGGAAGGACCTCACCGACAACGTCAACTTCATGGCCTCCAACCTGACGGCCCAGGTCCGCAACATCGCCGAGGTCGCGACCGCGATCGCCGGCGGCGACCTCTCGAAGAAGATCACGGTGGATGTGCGCGGCGAAATCCTTCTCTTGAAGGACACGCTGAATACCATGGTCGAGCAGCTCCGCTCCTTCGCCGCCGAAGTCACGCGCGTGGCGCGCGAGGTCGGCACCGAAGGCCGGCTCGGCGGTCAGGCCGTCGTGCCCGGCGTCGGCGGCACCTGGAAGGACCTCACCGACAACGTCAACCTGCTCGCCGCGAACCTCACCACGCAAGTCCGCAACATCGCCGAAGTCACCACGGCGGTCGCGCGCGGCGACCTCTCGCGCAAGATCACGGTCGACGTGAAGGGCGAAATCCTCGAGCTGAAGAACACCATCAACACCATGGTGGACCAGCTCAATGCCTTCGCCGGCGAAGTCACGCGCGTGGCGCGCGAGGTCGGCACCGAAGGCAAGCTCGGCGGACAGGCGCAGGTGCCCGGCGTCGCCGGCACCTGGAAGGATCTCACCGACACGGTGAACTTCATGGCGGCAAACCTGACCGAACAGGTCCGCGGCATCGTCAAGGTCGTCACAGCCGTCGCCAACGGCGATCTGAAGCAGAACCTCACCGTGAAATCGAAGGGCGAGGTCGCGGCGCTCGCCGACACCATCAACAACATGACCGAGACGCTTGCTACCTTCGCCGATCAGGTGACGTCGGTGGCGCGCGAGGTCGGCGTCGAGGGCCGCCTCGGCGGCCAGGCCAACGTGCCCGGCGCCGCCGGCACTTGGAAGGACCTGACCGGCAACGTCAACCTGCTCGCGGCCAACCTGACCTCACAGGTGCGCGCGATCGCGGAAGTCGCGACTGCCGTGACCAAAGGCGACCTGACGCGCTCGATCCAGGTCGACGCCCGCGGCGAAGTCGCTGAGCTGAAAGACAACATCAACACGATGATCACGAATCTCCGTCTGACGACGGACGTGAACACCGAGCAGGACTGGCTGAAGACCAACCTCGCGAAATTCACCAACATGCTCCAGGGCCAGCGTGACCTCACCACCGTCGGCCGGCTGCTGCTCACCGAATTGTCGCCACTGGTGAACGCCCATACCGGCGTGATCTACCAGGTCGAGAACGAGAACGATCCGCAGCTCCTGCTGCTCGCTTCTTACGCCAGCGACGGCATCTATCCCTATCAGCGCGTGCTTCAGTTCGGCGAAGGCCTGATCGGCCAGTGCGCCCTCGACAAGCGGCCGCGCGTGGTCGCCGACATTCCGCCTGACGTGGTGCCGATCAACTCGGCGCTGCTTCGTGTCGCGCCGAAGAACCTGGTGGTGCTGCCGGTGCTGTTCGAGAGCCAGGTCAAGGCCGTGATCGAACTTGCTTCGCTGACATCGTTCACGACATCGCAGATGACGTTCCTGGAGCAGCTCACCGACTCCATCGGCATCGTGCTCAACTCGATCGAGGCGACGATGCAGACCGAAGGCCTGCTCAAGCAGTCGCAGCAGCTCGCCGGCGAGCTGCAGACGCAGCAGCGCGAATTGCAGCAAACCAACGACCAGCTCGAACAGAAGGCGCAGCAGCTCGCCGAGCGCAACGTCGAGGTCGAGCGCAAGAACCAGGAGATCGAGCAGGCCCGCCGCGCGCTGGAGGAAAAGGCGACCGAGCTCGCGCTAACTTCGAAGTACAAGTCCGAATTCCTGGCCAATATGAGCCACGAGCTGCGCACGCCGCTGAACTCGATCCTGATCCTCGGACAGCAGCTCACCGACAATCCGGACGGCAACCTCTCGGCCAAGCAGGTCGAATTCGCCCGCACCATCCACGGCGCCGGCACCGACCTGCTCAATCTCATCAGCGACATTCTCGATCTGTCCAAAATCGAGTCCGGCACGGTCACGGTCGACGCCGAGGAAATCCTGACCGCGAATCTGCTCGAGACCGTGGGCCGGCCGTTCCGGCACGAGGCGGAAAACCGCAATCTGTCGTTCAAGATCGACATCGATCCGAACCTGCCCCGCAGCATCGTCACCGACTCCAAGCGCCTGCAACAGGTGCTGAAGAACCTGCTCTCCAATGCCTTCAAGTTCACCGCCGAAGGCGAGGTGCGCCTGAAGGTCGCCAGCGCGGTCGGCGGCTGGGGGACGGATCATCCGGTACTGAACTCCGCACCAGCCGTGATCGCGTTCGAGGTGTCCGATACCGGCATCGGCATTCCCCTGGAGAAGCAGAAACTGATCTTCGAAGCGTTCCAACAAGCTGACGCCGGCACCAGCCGCAAATATGGCGGCACGGGCCTCGGGCTTGCGATCAGCCGCGAGCTCGCAAGCCTACTGGGCGGCGAAATCCACCTGCGCAGTTCGCCGGGCAAGGGCTCGTCCTTCACGATTTATCTGCCGTTGAAATATTCCGGCCCGACGCTCGCACCGCGTGCTGCGCCCGCGCCACAGCAACACACCCAGCCGCCGGCGCTACAGCCGGCCGCGCCTGACCAGCAGCGCGTCATCGAGCAGCTTCCCGACGACCGCCTCAACATCGAGCCGGGCGACACCATCCTCCTGATTGTGGAGGACGATCCGCACTATGCGCGCGTGCTGGTCGATCTCGCCCGCGACAAGGGCTTCAAGGTCCTGGTTGCGGCCCGCGGTGCCGAAGCGCTGGAGCTCGCCAAACAGTACCAGCCGACGGCCGTCTCCCTCGACGTGTTCCTGCCCGACGTGCTGGGCTGGACGGTGCTGAGCCAGCTCAAGCACAATCCGCTGACCCGCCACATTCCCGTCCAGATCATCACGCTCGACGAGGACCGCCAGCACGCGCTGGCGCGGGGGGCCTTCTCCTTCGTCAACAAGCCGACGACGACGGAAGGCGTCTCCGCCGCGCTGACGCAGATCAAGGAATATGCGCGGCCGCGGCGCAAGCGACTCCTGATCGTCGAGGACAACGAGGCCGAACAACTCTCGATCCGCGAGCTGCTGCACCACGACGACATCGAGATCGTGGTTACCGACACCGGTGCCGGCGCGCTCTCGACGCTGCGCGAGCAGCCTTGCGATTGCGTGGTGCTCGACCTGCGGCTGCCGGACATGAGCGGCTTCGAGGTGCTCGACGAGATCCGCAATGACGAGGCGCTGTCGAACATTCCGGTCGTGGTGTTCACCGGCCGCGAGCTCTCGGCGGAGGAGGATGCAGAACTCCACACCATGGCGCGCAGCATCGTGGTCAAGGGCGTGGAATCGCCGGAGCGCCTGCTCGACGAGACCGCGCTGTTCCTGCACCGTGTCATCACGGAACTACCGGTCGAGAAGCAGCGCATGCTGGAGAAGCTGAACAGTTCCGACGAGGACCTGATCGGCAAGACGGCCCTGCTCGTCGACGACGATGCCCGTAACATCTTCGCGCTGTCGAGCGTGTTGGAACGGCGCGGCATGAAGGTGTTGACGGCCACGACCGGCAGCGAGGCGGTCGCGCTGGTCGAATCCAATCCGGAAATCGCCATCGTGCTGATGGACATCATGATGCCGCAGATGGATGGCTATCAGACCATGGGTGTGATCCGCGAGAACCCGGCCTTCGCGCGATTGCCGATCATCGCGCTGACCGCCAAAGCGATGAAGGGTGATCGTGAGAAATGCCTGGAGGCCGGCGCGTCCGACTATCTCGCCAAACCCGTCAACACCGATCAATTGCTGCTTGCGATCCGCATGTGGCTGCACCGCTGAGTTGGATCCGCGAATGGACCACGAAAAGGTCAACATCCTGCTCGTCGACGACCAGCCGGCCAAGCTGCTCGCCTATGAGGTGATCCTGAAGGATCTCGGCGAGAACCTCGTGATCGCCTCGTCCGGCCGCGAGGCGCTGGAGGTTCTGCTCAAGACCGAGATCGCGGTCATCCTAGTCGACGTCTGCATGCCCGAGCTCGACGGCTTCGAGCTCGCCGCGATGATCCGCGAGCATCCGCGCTTCCAGAAGACCGCGATGATCTTCATCTCTGCCATTCAGGTGAGCGACATCGACCGGCTGCGGGGCTACGAGATGGGCGCCGTCGACTACGTTCCGGTGCCTGTCGTGCCGGAGGTGCTGCGCGCCAAGATCAAGGTGTTCGCCGAACTCTATCGCAAGACCCGCGAGCTCGAACGACTGAATCAGGAGCTCGAGGACCGCGTCCGCGCGCGCACCGCCGAGCTGGAGAATTCCACCGCCAAGCTTCGCGAGAGCGAGCAGCGGCGCAGCATGGCAATCGCCGCCGGCAAGATGGGCTCTTGGGATTGGGACTGGATCACCGGCGACTGGATGTGGGACGAGGGACAATATCGCATCTTTGGGGTCAGCCCGGAGAGCTTCGAGGTCAACCCGGCCAACGTTCAGGCGCTGTTGCATCCCGATGACGTCGATCAGTTGCGCAAGGCAATCGCCGAGTTCAACAGCGGCACGCGCTCCTATGAAACGGAGTTCCGCATTGTGCGGCCCGATGGCGAGGTACGCTGGTGCGTCGGCACGGCGGCCGCAACGGTAGACCATAGCAGCCGCGTGGTGCGGGTGAGCGGCGTTACGGTGGACATCACCGAACGCAAGCGCGCCGAAGAGCAGCAGAACCTTCTCGCGCGGGAAGTCGATCATCGCGCCAAGAATGCGCTGGCATTGGCGCAATCGATCGTGCGCCTCACCCGTGCCGACGAGGTCAAGGCCTATGTCAATGCCGTCGAGGGACGCATCAATGCGCTCGCGCGCGTGCACACCATCCTGTCGCTGTCGAGCTGGCAGGGAGCCGAGCTCTCCAAGCTGATCGACGAGGAGCTGGCACCCTATTCGCCGAGTGGCCAGATCAGGTTGGCGGGCCCCGAGGTTCAATTGCTGCCGACGACTGCCCAGACACTGGCGCTCGCTCTGCACGAGCTTTTCACCAACTCGGCAAAATATGGCGCGCTTTCGACACGATCCGGGCGGCTCATGATCGGGTGGCAGGTCGAAGACGAACTCCTCACGCTGACCTGGGAGGAATCCGGCGGCCCGCTCGTCAGGACGCCGAAATCCCGAGGCTTCGGAACGCGAAGCCTGCTCGCGAGCGTCGAGTCCCAGCTCGGCGGACGGGCGAAATTCGATTGGCGCGCTGAGGGGCTGTTGTGCCGCCTCGAGGTACCGTTGACACGCAAGCCGGCCACGATAGCACCCAGCAAATTTGATGCCGCCGCCGCGGCCGAGTTGCAGCGCGCATCCGGTTAGAGCGTTTTCCAGCCAAGCGGTAACCGGTTCGCGTCAAGAAAGCGCGTCAAGCCAAGAATCGAGAGCTTCCGTTTCAATCGGAAGGGAGAGCTTTAGCCGGACGCCGTGTTCGTCATGCGCTGCTCCGTCCTTGGGTCGCGCGCGATGCGTCCTTCGAGCCAAGCTTCCGTTCGAGCGAGATCACGCAACGCCTTCGCGTAGCGCCGGGCCGCGCTTCGCTCCGCGCCGCGCGGGAGCTTGCGCGCCTTGCGCAAGATGTCTGCGGCCGCGTTGCGATAGGCCAGCGAGCGGTACAGAAAGACTACCTTGCCCATATCAAATGTCCCGTGTTGATGGCCTCATGTTCGCAAGCCGGGCATGAACGTCGGATGAAGCTGGCGATGAAAATTCCTTCATCCAGATGGAACTAATGACTATCGCGCGCGTTTGGGTGCCAGATCGGGACATGGTTCCATGCGCGCGAAGAAGTCGTCGGGCCTGGTCTCTCCCACCGGCCTCATCAAGCTGATGACACATGCGATGATGGGTGCAGCCCTCGGCCTCGCCTTCAGCCTCACACTCATTCTTTCCAATCCAGCCGTCGCCAATCTGCTGAGTCATGGCGGAAGCCAAGCCGCTCTTGTGTTCGCTCTCGCACTGGGACGACCTTCGCGATCGGCGCGACGCTCACCGGCATCGTGTTCATCCTGGAAGAGAACAAGCAATCTTGAAGCGCGCGTGACGCGTGGAGAAGCTTTGTTGGGGAACTCCTGCGAGGAACGGCAGTTGGCCGCCTGCGTCAATTTAACCCAGGGAGTTCCTCCATATGAAGACAGTCAAGCTCGCCCTCGCCGCAATGTTGGCAACTGGCCTCGCTGCCGCGCCGTTCGCCGCGGAGGCGAAGTCGCACAAGGCCAAACATGGGTCCTCGATGTCATCATCGCAGACCACGGGCGCGAACACCAAGTCCTCCAAAGGTGCCGATCCCTCCGGTCAAGGCGGCTCTGGCCCCGGCTCCGACCAGGGCGGCACCATGACGAACAACAAGGGCGGCATGAGCAACACCAAGTGAACTCTGCGCGGTAACGTGAGAGTCCCGTGTTCAGCGCGGGGCCCTTCACCAAAGCACGATGACGGTTCATCCAGACCCTCGCGCCATAAAGCGCAATGAGATGGATGAATCGTCATTGCGCTTCAGGTTGTTGTTTGAGCATGATCTTTTCGGAAAACCGCTAGACACTTTGCTACTTTAGCGCCACATGCTCGGCGCGCTGACCAGCGTATCGCCCGCCGGCCCGCTTCACCTCCTCCAGGCATAGCGATCGCCGCACAAGGCCTCGCAGCATCGCGGACGCGCGCCGGCACGTCATCACGGCGGACGAGGAACGTTGTCGCAGATCTCGTCCGGCACCGCCCGCACAGCGCGGCCCGTTAGGTGTCCGAGGGCATCGACAATCGGCAGCATGTCGCTTGCGCGCACGCTTAGTGGCCAGCCAACAGGCGCGCCGCCTTGTCGACATTCTTCACGGAGCGAAGACGCATCTGGCCGCGGACGTCAGGCAGGACGTCACCGCCCCCAGCCGCCTTCCATTCATCGATCAGCAGGTTGATTTTCCGGCGCAGATCGATCTGCGCCAGAGCTCGTTCGGTGCAGTCGCAATCGCCGTTGACGAGATCGCGCACAGACGCCTCGACCTCGGCCATTTCCAGCCTCAAGGCGCTGATTTTACGCCGAATTTCGTTAATTCTGTTGTCCATGGCTTGTTAGAACAAAATAAGAACATATAGTCAAGTCATGTTTTCAAACCGGAGGAGCGACATGCAGGTTCAGGCCAAATACGACGCCAGGGTTTTCCTTAGCGAGCAGATGACACGGGCGCAGGGACTGAGATTGAAGCGGCTGAGCGAAGAGGCGTATCAGCCGGCACAATATGCGCGGGATCTGTCCTTCGCCGAGGCTGCGCGGCGCATCCAGGTGCTGGAGGCCGAGATCGAACTGGCGAATTCGTTCTAGGGCTGCCTTGACCGCCGGGAACATTGCACGCGTGCTGTTCGGAACCATGCCGGTGTCGAACGGTTCTTCCTCGGCCAAGGGAGAAAAGGCATGGCACGTAAGGCAAAGAAGCGCCGCTACTCGCGCAGCTCCGGCAGCGATGTCGAAAGCGAGATGCGGCGTTACAAGAAAGGTACCGCGAAGAGTGGACGTGGCGGTCGCGGCGGACGCGTGAAGAGCCGCAAGCAGGCGATTGCGATCGGACTGTCAAAGGCACGCAAGAAGGGCAAGAAAGTCCCGAAGAAAGCCTCCAAGCGGAAGACGTCCAAGAAATCTGCCAAGAAAACTTCCAAGAAATCTGCCAAGAAAACTTCCAAGAAATCTTCCAAGAAATCGTCCAGGGCATCGTCAAAGCGCAAATCCACCAAGCGGTCACGCTGACCTCGGTCAGATCATGCTGCCCGGCATGAAGCAGCGGATCGAAATTCCGAACGCAGTCTTCACCGGCCACACCATGGTGCGGCCGGCGCGGTTCGGCTCGGTGATGACGGCTTCATCCGGCACCTCGACCCATTGCCCGTCCAGCCGAACACGGTAATGCCCGTTGTGCGATTCCCAATCGGGATCGGAGACGGCAAAGCCGTCCGCATCCGAGCAGCACGGACCGAGGTGGCTGCGCAGGCTGTCGAACCATGGCTTCAGGGGCGAGTTCGCATAGCGGCCATCGTCGCGCCCGAGCGCGTTTTCTGCCGGCAGGATGAACCACGCGACGAGCAGCGTACTTATCAGTGAGAGCTTCAATCGATCCATGTCGGCACCGATCAAATGCGAACCACCGGCCAGTTCCACAAAGCGGTCAGGGGGTTCGAAGTTCCACACTCGCGAACCGACCCCACGGCTTCATTGCCGCCGAGCAGATGCGCGGCCAGAAAGTCTGATGGCCGAACACGGCTTTTTCGGACGAACCGGGTCACCCTCCCTGCCGTTAACGAGAATGTTATCGGTGGCCTCGTGTGGGATCTTGAGTGCGAATGCGAAAGGCGGCCGGAAGGCCGCCTTTCTGGATTTGTATTGATCGGAGTCAGCCTTACGCGAGCGGCACCGCGACGAATCGGGTGGCATCCGCACTTCTGACCTGCAACAGCACGCTGCGCTTGCCGGACGATTTGGCCTGCGCCAGCTCCGAACGGACTTCGGCGACATTGCTGATAGCCTTGCCACCGACATTGAGGATGACGTCTCCGGTCTGAATGCCGCGCTGCGCGGCCGGCCCCTCCGGATCAACCTCCGTGACGACGACACCCTCCCGGCCGGCGCCCTGCACATCGCCGGCCGGAGCCAGACCAAGCCCAAGGCGCGGCGTGCCGGTGCCCGGCTGCACCTTGCCGTCATAGGCCTTGCCCTGCGCCTGCCGTTCGTTCGGCAACTCGCCAAGCGCCAGCGTCACCGTCTTGCTTTCGCCCTTGTGGAAGATGTCGAGCTTGATTGAGCTGCCGGGCGCCAGGGTGGCGATGGTGCGGGCGAGATCGCGGGAATCCTTGACCGCCGTGCCGTTGACCGCGGTGATAACGTCGCCCGCCTCGATGCCGGCCTTCGCCGCCGGGCTGTCGGGTTGCGGATTGTCGACGATCGCGCCGCGCGCCTCCTTGAGGCCAACGCTGTCGGCAATATCCGACGTCACCGGCTGCACCTGCACGCCGAGCCAGCCGCGGGTAACTGCGCCCTTGTCCTTCAATTGCGCCACCACGAGTTTTGCAGTCGTAGCCGGAATATCGAAGCCGATACCGACCGAGCCGCCTGAGGGCGAGAAGATCGCGGTGTTCACGCCGATCACATTGCCGCTCATATCGAAAGCCGGACCGCCCGAATTGCCCTTGTTGATCGGCGCGTCGATCTGGATGAAGTCGTCATAGGGACCATTGCCGATGTCGCGGCCGCTGGCCGAGACGATACCCGCGGTGACGGTGCCGCCAAGGCCGAAGGGATTGCCGACCGCGACGACCCAATCGCCGATGCGCGGCTTCTGGTCGGAGAATTTGACGAACGGAAAATCTTTCTTGCCGTCGACCTTGATCAGCGCGAGATCGGTCTTCGGATCTGTGCCGACGACCTTCGCGGCGTAGGTCGTGCCGTCGTCCATGGTCACCTGCACGGACTCAGCGTGATCGACAACGTGGTTGTTGGTTACGGCATAACCGTCGGCGGAGATGAAGAAGCCGGAGCCTTCGCCCGTGATCATTTGGCGGCGCTGACGCGGCATGCCGTTCATGCCACCCGGAAAGCGGAAACCGAACTGTCGCGAGAACTGGTCGAGCGGCGAGCCTTCGTCCGAATCCATCCGGTTCTGTTGCAGCATCGCGCTCTTGTCGTTGCTCTGGTCAATTCTGACCCGCACCGAGATGACGGCGGGTTTGACCTTGGCCACGAGATCGCCGAAGCCCGGCGGGGTCGCAGCCGTTTCGGCGGCTTGGGCCGGCGCGACGAAGGAGGTCATCGCGAACGGCAAAGCGCCGGGAGCAGCCGCCAGCACGGCCACGCCAAGCGCGGCTACGCTGCCGAGCGGCGCGAGCCTGCGCGTCCTCAAGATCTTGCGGGAGGTGGGGATGTCGGAATTGACGCGATCGTTCATGTCGAGATGTCCATGTTGAGCAGCTGTCGCCTTGCGCCCAACATGGTCGTTGCCACCTTACGGCGTCCCGTCCACGCGATTAAATCTTGGCAAAGATTTGGGGACCGGCCAGCGGGCAAGACGATCAACGAAGACGATGCTGCCTGCGCGAAGCTTCAGCGACCGATCTGGCAGGACATGTCTGCCGGCTCTCGACCCGCACAGCCGGCCTGCCGGTCGCCCGCGCCGACATTGAGCCGGGCCGGCCCGCGGCTGTCACGCTGCGGCAGGTGGCTTCCAAGCCACGGCTTCAGGGGCGTCCTCGCCGCCTTGTGCATTGCACGCGTCGAAATGCGCCTTGAGCTCGACTTCCGCGAGATATTCGAAATGTTCGGCCTGGCCGAGAAGCTCCCAGTTCTGGAGCGGCCTGTAGGCTGCCTGCTGACGACAGAGGGACGCGAGCGCCCGGTAGCGACGTACGTTCTCCATGAGACCCTCCCTCGCATTCACAGGGCTTATTGCCTCGATTTGCGTCAGGCCGATGGCGGTCATGCAAAAGTTTTGCTGCGCCCGCCGCGCGCCAGCCTCGGTTAGTTCTAGCAAATGCGGAGGGGAGCCAAAGTTCCAGTCGGCGCGGATTCGCACGCTGAATTCTCCCCGCCCGCCAAGGGCCAGGCGTAGAGGCGGCGATCGATGACGTAGTCTACCGGACAGGGCCTCCATCGCTTACGCGCATCCGCTGCGCAGACCTATCTTGCGGCTTTGGAAGCAGGCTGGCGTCGGCGGCGGCGCGAATGGCCGCAATATTGGCCGCGTATTCCGCGGCGCCTTTGCCGCGAAACACCGCGGAACCCGCCACGAGCGTATCGGCGCCCGCGGCGGCCACCGCAGCAGCATTGTCGCGCGTGACACCGCCATCGACCTCGAGCCGGATTGGCCGGTTGCGGATCATGGTCTTGATCCGTGCGATCTTCGCCAACTGGGAGTCGAGGAAGGACTGGCCGCCGAAGCCGGGATTGACCGTCATCACCAGCACGAGGTCAAGACGATCGAGCACATATTCGATGACACTCTCCGCCGTCGCCGGACACAGGCTCACGCCGGCTTTCCTGCCGAGCGCCCGGATCGCCTGAAGCGAACGGTCCAGATGCGGGCCGGCTTCTGCGTGCACCGTAATGACGTCCGCACCGGCCTTCGCGAACGCCTCGAGATAAGGATCAACAGGCGCGATCATGAGATGCACGTCGAAGACCTTCTTCGTCAGCGGCCGGATCGCCTTGATGACGTCGGGGCCAAAGCTGATGTTGGGCACGAAGTGTCCGTCCATGACGTCGCAATGGATCCAGTCGGCCCCCGCCGCATCGATCGCCACGATCTCCTCGCCGAGACGCGCGAAATCCGCCGCCAGGATTGAAGGAGCAACGATCACCTCTCTCGTCATGACCTTGCACTCCGCGCGTCGGCGCCGCCGCTGAAGACGCGGCTCGCCAGGACGTCGATGGGATCGATGGTTTCGAGGTCGGCGATGTCGAGCATGCGGTCGAGATCGGATACCAGGCGATCGGCCTGCCGCAGGCGGATACGGTCGACGGCGTTGCGGATCGACCGCGCGTTGGAGAAGAACGGCTGGGTCCGGCGCAGCGTGATGTATTTTTCGAACGCCTCGCGCGCGGCCGCCGAGAAGCGATAACCGCGCTCCTTCAGCATCAGCTCGGCGATGACGAGCAGCTCGGCTTCAGCATAGTCTGGAAATTCGATGTGGTGCGCGATGCGCGAGCGGAAGCCGGGATTGGAGGCGAAGAAGCTCGTCATCCGCTCGCCATAGCCGGCGAGGATCACGACCAGGTCTTCGCGCTGATTCTCCATCACCTGGAGCAGGATCTCGATCGTCTCCTGGCCGTAGTCACGCTCGTTGTCGGGCCGGTGCAGATAATAGGCCTCGTCGATGAACAGCACGCCGCCCATCGCCTTCTTCAATATCTCCTTGGTCTTCGGAGCGGTGTGGCCGATATACTGGCCGACGAGATCGTCGCGCGTGACCGAGATCACCTGCCCGCGCCGCACGAAGCCGAGGCCATGCAGGATCTTGGCCATGCGCAGCGCTACCGTGGTCTTGCCGGTGCCGGGATTGCCTGTGAACGACATGTGCAGCGTCGGCGGCGCGGAGGCTAATCCCGCGCGCTGCCGGATACGTTCGATCAAAAGCAGCGAGGCGATCTGGCGCACGCGGTTCTTCACCGGCTTCAATCCGACCAGCTCCTGCTCGAGCTGTTGCAGCGTGTCGGTGATCCCGGCCGCTTCAGCTTCCTTCCGGAGATCGAAATTGGTCTCGCTCTGTTCGGTTGTTGCGTGAGGAATATCAAGCATCGGCACCTCGAAGAAAAGAGCTTCGCCGCAGGGGAGCGGCGAAGCAGTGGTCCGCCAAGGAAACGGAGCAGGGAGTGCTCCGCGCGGAGAGGAATGGCTTACACGGACGCCTGCGCGGCTGGCTTTCGTACCGTGGTGTAGCGGATCGCGCGGCCGCCGACCTCGTGCCGCACCAGCTCGAACTCCGCCTCCTGCGCTGGCCGGTTGACGAGGAAGGAGATGCGCACCGATTCCCAGCCATGGCTGGAATCGAAACCGCTGATGCGGATGTAGCGGTCGCCGTACACTCTGCGGCACTCGGCGAGCTCCATCATCACGCCCGCGGCGTCCTGGAGATCGAACATCGGCAGGCCCCACATCTCCCAATAGGTGTTGCGGGGATGCGGATCGTCGGTGAACTCGATGTTCACCGCCCAGCCATTGGCGAGGCAGTACTGCACCTGGCTGTAGATCTGGTCGTCGGTCAGATCGGGCAGGTATGAGAAGCAGCCCTGGGTCAGTTTCATGTGAATCTCCTCAAACGGTTTCCAGCGCCGTCGGCACGAAGTCCGGCGTATCGGTGGATTGATAGTTGAAGGTGACGTCCTTCCAGACTTCGAGCGCGGCCTTCAGCGGCGTGCAGGTCTCGGCCGCCTTGGCGAGGATCTCCGGCCCTTCGTGGACATAGTCGCGGCCCTCGTTGCGGGCGAGGATCATCGCTTCCAGCGCCACGCGATTGGCGGTCGCGCCGGCCGCAATGCCCATGGGATGGCCGATGGTGCCGCCGCCGAATTGCAGCACGACGTCCTCGCCCAAGAGATCGAGCAGCTGGTGCATCTGCCCGGCATGGATGCCGCCGGAGGCCACCGGCATCATCTTGTTCAGGCTCGCCCAGGATTGGTCGAAGAACAGCCCGTGCTCGAGCTTGGTTGGATTGAAGTCCTCGCGGCAGACGTCGTAGTAGCCGCGCGTTGTGTTGGGGTCGCCTTCGAGCTTGCCGACCACCGTGCCGGCATGAATGTGGTCGACACCGGCAAGCCGCATCCATTTGGCGATGACGCGGAACGACACGCCGTGGCTCTTCTGCCGCGTATAGGTCGAGTGGCCGGCGCGATGCAGATGCAGGATCATGTCGTTGCGCCGCGCCCACTTGGCCATCGACTGAATCGCGGTGTAGCCGATCACAAGGTCGATCATGACGATGCACGACCCGAGCTCTTTGGCGAACTCGGCGCGCTCGTACATGTCCTCCATCGTGCCCGCGGTGACGTTCAGGTAGGTGCCCTTGACCTCGCCGGAGGCCGCCTGCGCACGGTTCACCGCCTCCATGCAGTAGAGGAAACGGTCGCGCCAGTGCATGAAGGGCTGCGAGTTGATGTTCTCGTCGTCCTTGGTGAAGTCGAGCCCGCCCTTCAGCGCTTCGTAGACCACGCGGCCGTAATTGCGGCCCGAAAGCCCGAGCTTCGGCTTCACGGTCGCGCCGAGCAGCGGCCGGCCGAACTTGTCGAGCCGCTCGCGCTCGACCACGATGCCGGTCGCCGGTCCCTGGAACGTCTTCACATAAGCGACCGGGAAGCGCATGTCCTCCAGCCGCAGCGCCTTCAGCGGCTTGAAGCCGAACACGTTGCCGATAATCGAGGCCGAGAGGTTGGCGATCGAGCCCGGCTCGAACAGATCGAGGTCATAGGCGATGTAGGCGAAGTAGGAGCCGGGCGAGCCCGGGACCGGATCGACGCGATAGCATTTCGCGCGATATTTCTCCGCGGCTGTCAGCCGATCGGTCCACACCACGGTCCAGGTCGCGGTCGAGGATTCACCGGCGACCGCAGCCGACGCCTCGATCGGGTCGACGCCCTCCTGCGGCGTCACGCGAAACAGCGCGATGACGTCGGTGTCCTTTGGCGTGTAGTCGGGCTCCCAGTAGCCCATGCGCTTATATTCCATCACGCCCGAGCGATATCTTTCCTTGCCGCGGACGGTTCCTGCGTGTGCATTCATGACTTTCTCCTGCTCTTCTCTCTCTGAACGACTAGGCTGCGACCGGTTCGCGGGCGCCAATGCGCGGATCAAGTTCGCCGGCGCGATAGCGCCGCGCCATCTCGCTCATCGGAACCACCTTGATCTTGCTCGCGTGGCCTGCCGTGCCGAACTGCTCGAAGCGCTCGCGGCAAAGCTCGCGCATTGCATCCATCGCCGGCTTGAGGAACTTTCGTGGGTCGAATTCGGAGGGCGCCTGCGCGGCGACCTTGCGGAACACCGCGGTCATTGCGAGACGGCAGTCCGTGTCGATATTGACCTTGCGCACGCCGCTTCCGATGCCGCGTACGATCTCCTCGACCGGCACGCCCCAGGTCTGCGGCATCTCGCCGCCGAACTGATTGAACATGTCCTGCAGCGGCTGCGGCACCGACGACGAGCCGTGCATGACGAGATGCGTGTTCGGCAACCGGCGATGGATCTCCTCGACCACCCGCATCGCCAGGATGTCACCATCTGGCTTGCGGCTGAACTTGTAAGCGCCGTGCGATGTGCCCATCGCGATCGCCAGGGCATCGACCTTCGTCGCGCGGACAAAGTCGACGGCTTGGTCCGGATCGGTCAGCAATTGGTCGTGGCTGACCTTGCCCTCGACGCCGTGGCCGTCCTCCTGCTCGCCGCCGCCATGCTCGAGCGAGCCGAGCACGCCGAGCTCACCTTCGACGGAGGCGCCGACCCAGTGGGCGAGATCGACGACGCGGCGGGTGATCGCGACGTTGTAATCGTACTCGGCCGCAGTCTTTGCGTCGGCTTTCAGTGAGCCGTCCATCATCACCGAAGTGAAGCCGTGGGCGATCGCGGAGGCGCAGGTCGCTTCGTCATTGCCGTGGTCCTGGTGCATGCAGAGCGGGATGTCCGGATAGGTCCGCTCCAGCGCGTCGATCATGTGCGAGAGCATGAGATCGCCGGCGTAGCTGCGCGCACCGCGCGAGGCCTGGATGATGACCGGTGCGTCGACCTCTGCCGCCGCCTGCATGATCGCGATGCCCTGCTCCATGTTGTTGATGTTGAACGCCGGCACCGCGTAGCCGTGGCTGGCGGCGTGATCGAGCAGTTGGCGAAGGGTGATACGAGCCACGATGAATCCTCCTTATTGTCGCTTGCGAGCGATCGCCCGTCGGGCGGCTTCCGCAATGCTTTGCGGTGTGATGCCGAACTCGCGGTACAGTACGGGCGCCGGCGCCGAGGCGCCGAAGCCGCGCATGCCGACGAACTCGCCGTCCATGCCGATCCAGCGCGGCCAGTCGCCCGCTACGGCCGCCTCGATCCCGACACGCGGCGCAGTGCCGAGCACGGTGGCGCGGTAATCGTCCGATTGTTGCTCGAACAGTGCGAAGCAGGGTGCGGACACGACGGCGGCACGGATGTGCTCGGTCGCGAGCAGGCGCGCCGCCTCCAGCGCGATCGACACTTCCGAGCCGGTTGCGATCAACGTCACGTCGCGGCCGCCGTCAGGCGACACGACGAGATAGGCGCCGCGCGCGACGCGGTTTCTGCCGCGAGCATCGCTGCGGAAGGTCGGCAAGGCCTGACGCGACAGGCACAACACGGACGGACGGCTCTCGGAATTGAGTGCGCAGTCCCAGGCCTCCAGCGTCTCCACCGCGTCGGCGGGACGGAACACCAGAAGGTTCGGAATCACCCGCAGCGCGGCGAGATGCTCGACCGGCTGGTGCGTCGGGCCGTCCTCGCCGAGGCCGATGGAGTCGTGGGTCATCACATGGATGACGCGCAGCCGCATCAGGGCCGCAAGGCGAATCGCCGGCCGGCTGTAGTCGGAGAAGGCGAGGAAGGTACCGCCGTAGGGGATGAAGCCGCCATGCAGCGCGAGGCCATTCATCGCGGCGGCCATGCCGTGCTCGCGAATGCCGTAATGGATGTAATCGCCAGTGAACGTCCCACGCGTGACGGGAGCCTGCACCTTGGCGTGCGTCAGGTTCGAATGCGTCAGGTCGGCCGAGCCGCCGACGAAACCGGGAATCGTCCCGGCGACGCCCTCGAGCACCTGTTGCGAGGCCTGGCGCGTCGCGATCTTCGGGCGCTCGCTGGCGAAGCGCTCGCGCAACGTCGCCGCAGCCAGCGCATAGGCGCCGGGCAAGGTGACGGCCTTGCCCTCGATGAACAGGTCGCGCTGCTCGGGCGTCGCACGTTCATAACGATCGAGCCAGGCGAGACGATCGACCTGCCCGCGCTGTCCGATCATCCGCCACGCCTTCAGGATCGGAAGTGGCACCACGAAGGGCTGATAATCCCAGCCCAGCATCCGGCGCGCAGCGGCCGTCTGCTCGGTTCCGAGCGGCGCACCATGCGCCTTCTCAGTGCCCTGGCGGTCCGGCGCGCCATAGCCGATGATGGTGCGGCAGGCGATCAGCGACGGTTTTGTCGTCTCACGCTCTTGCGCAATCGCCTGCGCAACGGCTTCGGGATCGTGGCCGTTAACGCGGCGCACCGACCAGCCGGAGGCGGCGAAGCGCGCGAGCTGGTCGTCGGAGGTTGCCAGCGAGGTCGGCCCGTCGATGGAGATTCCGTTGTCGTCGAACAGCACGATCAAGCGGCCGAGCTGGAGATGGCCGGCGAGCGAAATCGCCTCCTGGCTGATACCCTCCATCAGGCAGCCGTCACCGGCGATCACATAGGTGAAGTGATCGACGAGGCCATCGCCATGCCGCGCATTGGCCATGCGCTCGGCGAGCGCCATGCCGACAGCCGTCGCGATCCCCTGCCCGAGCGGTCCAGTCGTGGTCTCGACGCCCGGAGTGTGGCCGTATTCGGGATGGCCCGGTGTCTTCGAGCCCCATTGCCGGAACGCCTTGATGTCATCGAGGCTGACATCACCGCCGGTCAAATGCAGCAGCGCATAGAGCAGCATCGAGCCGTGCCCGGCCGACAGCACGAAGCGGTCGCGGTCGGGCCAGTTCGGGTGCGCCGAGTCGAATTTGAGAAAGCGTGAGAACAGCACCGTCGCGACGTCGGCCATACCCATGGGCAGGCCGGGATGGCCGGACTGCGCGGTCTCGATGGCGTCGACCGCGAGGAAGCGGACGGCGTTGGCGAGATCGTTGTGCGTGACTGCCGTAAGGTCGGCTTCGGCATGAACCGAGATGTTCATCGGGCCCTCCCGTTATCGTCGTTGCTTCACTTCAGGTTTCGCTTGCGTTCGATGAGCTGCATGATCAGCGGCGTCAGGATCAGCTGCATCGCGAGATCGAGTTTCGCGCCGGGGCAGACGATCGAATTCGCGCGCGACATCCAGCTTTGCGGCAACATCGACAGCAGGTAGGGGAAGTCGATGCCCCGCGGATTCTTGAAGCGGATCACGACCATCGATTCGTCTGGCGTCGGGATCCAGCGCGCGATGAACGGATTAGAGGTGTCCACCGTCGGCACGCGCTGGAAGTTCATGTCGGTCTCGGTGAATTGCGGGCAGATGTAATGGATGTAATCGGGCATGCGCCGCAGGATGGTGTCGGTGACGGCCTCGGTCGAATAACCGCGCGCGCTGCGATCGCGGTGCAGCTTCTGGATCCATTCGAGATTGATCACGGGCACGACGCCGATCTTGAGGTCGGCATAGCGCGCGACATTCACCTTATCCGTGACGACGGCGCCGTGCAGGCCCTCGTAGAATAGCAGGTCCGAATTCTCCGGTAGCCGCTCCCAATCGGTGAAGGTGCCGGGAGGTGCGCCATGCAACGCGGATTCCTCGGCATCGTGGACATAGTGACGCGTTACCGCCGTGCCGGTCTCGCCATAGTCGCGGAACGCGCGCTCCAGCTCCTCGAACAGGTTGGTCTCGGGGCTGAAATGGCTGAAGTGCTTGTTGCCGCGCTCGGCCTCGTTCGCCATCTGCGCGCGCATCTCGGCGCGGTCGTAGCGATGGAACGCGTCGCCCTCGATGTAGACGGCGTTGACTTTCTCGCGGAAGAATATCTGCTCGAAGGTCTTCTTGACCGAGGTGGTGCCGGCGCCGGAGGAGCCGGTGATGGAGATAATGGGATGCTTCCTGGACATGGGACGCCTCGCTCAGAGCCGGAAGAATCCGCGTCGCGCGAACAGCGGCGCGGAGACGCTGGCGACCAGCAGCGGATCGCAATGCAATTCCTCGACCCGCCGCACCTCATTGCTCGAGCCCATGATCAGCGGCACGCGCTGGTGCAGGCTTTGCGCAGACAGCTCGAGGATGCGCTCGCGCCCGGTCGAGGCCGAGCCGCCGGCCTGCTCGATGATCATGGCGATCGGATGCGCTTCGTAGGTCAGGCGCAGGCGGCCGTCGCCATAGCCGGGACGCGCGTCCGAGGGATAAAGGAACACACCGCCGCGGGTGAGGATGCGATAGGCTTCCGCGACCAGCGAGCCGATCCAGCGCATGTTGAAATCGTGGTTGGCGGGGCCTTCGACACCGGCGAGGCATTCGTCGATGAAAGCGCGCACTGGCGGATCCCAGTGCCGGCGATTGGACGCGTTGATCGCGAACTCGTCGCAAGCCTCGGAGATCTGCACGCCGCTGCGCGCGAGGCGGAAGCAGCCGGACTTGCGATCGAGGGTGAAGATATCGACGCCGTCGCCGAGCGTCAGCACCAGCGAGGTCTGCGGGCCGTAGGTGGCGAAGCCCGCCGCAAGCTGGGCCGAGCCGCGCTGATGGAAGGCGAGTGAGGGATCATCGGGTGCCGGCAGGATCGAGAAGATCGTGCCGACGGTCATGTTGATGTCGATGTTGGAGGAGCCGTCGAGCGGATCGATCGCGACGCAGATGCGGCCGTCACGGTCGACAATCTGGGCCTCGCGCATCTCCTCCGACGCCAGGGCAGCGAGCGGCAGCCTGCTGAGGCAGCGGCGCAGGATCGCATCGGCCTGAACGTCGAGATCGCGCTGGAGGTCGCCGTCGCTGTTGCGGCCCGTGGTCAGGCCCGAGGCGTCGGCGAGATCGCCGGAGGCGATGAGATCGGCGATCTCGATCGCCGCTGCCGCGATGGCGTCGACTGCGGCCGCCACGGCGAGCGCATGCAGCGCGGTCTCAGAGTACCGTTGAAGGTGGTCGTCCAACCTCAGTTGCCCGGTCATCTGCGTCCATCCCCTTGCTGGCGCCGCATCTATCTCCCTCCCCGTGGAGGTCGGTGCGGTCAGTCCCAGCACGATGAGATTGACAGGGACGGCTTAATAAGGAAAATTTCTATTCATAATGAGCTCAAAAGAATTTTCTTATAATGGCCCCGGCCACGGGGCGTCCCAGCTCCGGCATCTGACGATCCGGCAGCTGCGCTCGCTTGCGGCGGTTTCGGCCAAGGGCAGCGTGACGGCGGCGTCCGGCCATCTCGGGCTGACGCAGCCCGCCGTGACCCAGCAGCTTCGGCAGCTTCAGGACCTCGCCGGCCTGCCGCTGGTGCAGCGGACCGGTGACGGCATGCTGCTGACGGAGGCCGGCAAGGAGGTGCTGGCGCTGGCCGAACGGGTCGAGGCCGCGATCGTGGATTGCCAGGGCGCGCTCGACCTGCTGGCGGGACGGACCGGCGGCACGGTGCAGCTCGGCGCGGTCTCGACCGCAAAGTACTTCGTGCCGCACGCGATCGCGGCGTTCTCCAAGCGCTATCCCAAGATCGAGATCAAGCTCACCATCGGCAATCGCGAGGAGATCCGCGAGGCCATGCACGGCTACGACCTCGATTTCGCCGTGATGGGTCGGCCACCGGCGGACGTCACCGTCGACGTCCGTCAGCTCGGGCGCAATCCGCACATCATCGTCGCGCGGAAGGGGCACTGGCTGGAGAAGGATTCCGGCCTCAACCTGACCGATCTCGTGCACGAGACCTTCCTCACCCGCGAACCGGGCTCGGGTACGCGGACGCTGATGGAAGGCATGTTCCAGAAGTCGGATCTCGAGCCGATCATCGGCATGGAGATGAGCAGCAACGAGACCATCAAGCAGGCGGTGATCGCCGGGCTCGGCATCGCCTTCATCTCGGCGCACACCGTGGCGCATGAGCTCGCCGAGGGCCGGCTGATCGTGCTCGACGTCGCCGGCCTGCCGATCGTGCGGCAATGGTACGTGATCCGCCGCAGCGACAAGGTGCTGCTGCCGCCGGCGCAGGCGATGTTCGATTTTCTGGGTTCGGAGGGATCGAACTATCTGCCCGACGTGCCCGAACTCGGCGGGGGATAGGCCGCCGAAGTTCAGCCCATCAGCTTCATCGCGATCGTCGCGGCCAGGATCACGATGATCTGGAGCAGACGCTCCGTCGTGAAGATGCGGTTGAAGGTGGTCATCGCGTGCCCCGGCCGACGTGAAGAATCTCGTTGAGCCGTTGCTAGCACAGGCGCTTGCCGAGACAACTCCGTAATTGCACCGTGATGTCCCGTGCACGATCCGACGATCGCACCTTCGGCAAGCTGGATCGGGGCCGTGCCGATGGTTGACGATCAGGCCGCGAGCGGGACGGCGTAGTCTGCGCGCGCCGCGAAATAGGCTTCCAGCTCCAGTAGCGCCCGCGCTTCCCACTCCCTCGCCTGCTCCAGCAACGACCAGCTCTGGCCCGGGCGGAATGCAGCGGTCTGGCGGTAGAGCGATGCGATGCCGCGGTAGCGGCGCACGTTCTCCAAGATGGCGTGACCGGTTATTTGGCCGTTCATGTCCGAAAACTCCCTCGTCATTCCCGCGGGAGAAATTGCGGCCAAATCTTTTTCGAAAAGTTAGCGGCGCGCGGCAAGCTCGCGGATGGTTGCCGAACTGTTGCGCGCGCGCAACGCGCGTGCACAGTCGATCTATTGCGGATTCGTTGCCGTGCTCTCGCCCGGGCGCTTCAGCCCGCCGCGGCTGACGATCGCCATCGTCTCGCGGCAGAGATCGGCGAGGCCGATCACCAGCACGGCCAGCAGGCAGAACAGGTTGATAGAATCGGCATTCGCGCTGGTCAGCGAATTGAACTCGAAAAAGGGCGGCATGAACGCCCACCATACCAGCGGAATGGTCAGCAGCGCGGCGAGCGCCGCCGCCGGCACGCCCGCGACAAGCCCGAGCAGGAAAAGGCCGGGCAGGAATGCAGCGAAATAGAGTTTTGCGCCGAGCGCGACACAGATTCCCTGAAGCACCGCCGACATCGCCACGACGACAAGCCCCAGCAGAAACGCCTGCCACGACCATGGCCGTACCCGCGGTACGCCAAACAGTCCCGTATGCCTCATCAGCCTCCCCCTGCCGCCTGTTAACCAGGTCCGCTTGCGACCAAAGTACTACAGCGGCGAGCGGACCGCGAGGCGGAAATTGCGGCCTCGCGGGGTTGGTAAATGGGCCGCAACGCATAATTGCGGCCATGCCGGCGGCTATTCGGTCGCCGCATAGAGCAGGCCAGCGACGGGCAGGGCAAGGCCAATGGCCGATGCCAGGGTCCAGCCGCCCTGTGCGAAGGCGAAGGCGCCGAGCGCGGAGCCGGCAGCACCTGCGGCGAAGAACGTCGCCATATAGAGCCCGTTAAGGCGGCTGCGGTGCTCGTGCCCGAGCACGAAAATGGCACGGAAGCCGAGCACGACATTGCCCTGCACGCCGATATCGATGGCGATCGCGGCCACCACCAGGCAGGCGAGGTTCAGCACCGATCCGGCCGCGCCGATCTGCGTGATCAGGAATCCGGCGGCTGCGAGCAGCATCGCCACCAGCGTCGCGAGGCGGCTATGGCCGCGGTCGGCGAGCCGTCCTGCGATCGGGGCCGCGAACACGCCGGCAACGCCTGCGAGCGCGAACAGCGCGATGCCGCGCTGGGTGAAGCCGAATGCGCTCGCGAGCTGGAGCGGCGCTACCGTCCAGAACAGCGTGAAGCAGCCGAACAGACTCGCCTGGTAGAGCGCACGGCGGCGCAGCAGCGGCGTGGTGCGCACCAGCTGCGGCATCGACAGCAGCAGCGCGCCATAGTGCATGCGCGCCACCGGCTTGCGCTGCGGCAGCGTCAACCAGAGCACGGCTGCGAGCACGATCATCAGCCCGGCCGAGCCGAAGAACACTGCGTGCCACGACAGCGCCGCCGTGACGAAGCTCGACACCGGGCGCGCCAGCATGATGCCGAGCATCAGGCCGGTCGAGACATTGCCGACGACGCGGCCGCGGATGGCCTCGGGCGCCAGATGCGCGGCATAGGGAATGATGATCTGCACCGCGACCGAGCCGAGCCCGATGAACAGCGCGGCGATCAGGAACGGCAGCGCGTGGGTGGCGAACGCCGCGGCGAGCAGGGCCGCCGCCCCAAGCGCGATGACCGAGCAGATCAGCGTGCGGTTCTCGACGAGGTCGCCGAGCGGTACGATGAAGAGAAGCCCGATGCCGTAGCCGATCTGCGTCATGGTGACGATCAGCCCGCTAGCTGCATGCGACAGGCCGAGCGCGGCGCTGATCGGCGCGATCAGCGGCTGGGCGTAATAGATGTTGGCGGCGACCATGCCACAGGCCGCGGCAAGCACGAAGGTCAGGCGCTGCGACACCGCATCCGGTCCGGGCGCGGTCTCGATCGTGGCATTCATCGTCATTCGTTAGACTCCAGGAATAGGGAATGACTATTCCCTATTATGACAAAAAATTCAGGCGAGCAGTTTCATCGCGACGGCGACGAGGCGCGTCCCGTCGAGCGGCAGGCGTGCCTTGCCGGCGACGCGCATGCCTTGCGTGATGCAGATCATCAGCCGCGCGGTGTCGTTGGCATCGACGTGACGGGGAATCGACCCATCGGCCTGCCCCTGGCGAATGAGGCCGGCGATGAAGCTTTCGTTCGTTTTGAGCTGCGCATTGACGCGGGCGCTGACCACGGGATCGAGCGCGGACAGTTCGACCGCGCTGCCGACGACCAGGCAGCCGCGCTGCCCCTCGGTGCCCTGGGAATGCTCGACATAGGACAAGAGCACGTTGCGGATTTGCTCGCGGCCGTTTGCACCGCACGCCGCTGCGCTGCGCGTCTGCTCCTGGCGCAGCGTGGTGTAGCGTTCGAAGGCGGCGAGAAACACGGCATGCTTGTCGCGAAACGCCTTGTAGACGCTCCCCGTAGCCAGCCGCATCGCCGCGGTGAGATCGCCGATCGAGGTCGCATGATAACCGCGCTCGCGAAACACGCGCACGGCCCTGTCGAGCGCGGTATTCATGTCGAACTCCCGGGGACGGCCGGGCGGACGGGTGGGCTGAGATCGGCGGGCAGCCTTTTGCATTGCGGGATAATAGGGAATGATTGTTTCCGAATAAAGACACTTGGTTGTGAATGGGAATGGATAAAGGTTGGCTGATGGATAGCGGAAACTTAGGAGATCGCGTCCCGGACAAGCTGCAACGCGCAAGCGTTGCGGCGCAGAGCAGGCACCCAGAAAGCGACACGGCAAAATGCGGAAAGATGGGCCCCGGCTCTGCAGCGCATCGCTAAAGGGCGCTGCGCTGCGTCCGGGGCACGAGAGGAGAGTGAGGCATGATCTCTCCACACGTCATTGCGAGCGCAGCGAAGCAATCCAGAATCCCGCCGCGGAAAGACTCTGGATTGCTTCGCTGCGCTCGCAATGACCGAGCAAGGTGAACCGACGTCGTTTTCAAACTCGCAGTTTACTCGCAGACACGCCTTCGCATTCTCGCGGCGCGTTTCGCCCGAGCTTTGCTTCGTCGCTCCACCCTCAAAGCCGGGAGGGCGCAGGGAAGGCCGGATGCCGGCTGGCACCCACGGTCCGCTGTGCGAAAGGCACACGCAGAAAACTGCACAGCGGCATACAGGTGAAGCCCAACACACGGCCTTCCCTGCGCAGT
>NZ_JADPKE010000039.1:0-97403 GCF_023073795.1 Bradyrhizobium sp. 159
GATTCTGAAGGTCGATGGCAGTAACATCACGGACACAGGCAAGCGCTTCCAGGTGCCCGGACATCCCGCTTCGGCGAGGATGGGACCGTAAAAGCCTTCGTCCATCCGTCGAGGGCCCGCTTCACCGGGGGCCTTCAGGTTTCGTTGGCAATAGTAATTAGCTGTTGAGCTGGGCAGTTTGCGGTCGACCCACGATCCGGCCCTCGGACGCGAACTCCCGGCCTGTCCCTGTGAACGGACTCCTAGCTACACCGCGTCAAAGGGTGCGATGGGCCATGTGTGGACGGCTCCGGGTTGGCAAGGAGAATCTTCACTTTGCGGCGTTGGTCGGTGCGGCCATGTGTTCGGCCTGTTTGCGCGGCCGCTGGCCATAATGCCCTCCGCGGATCAGGTCCCGATCAAAAGCACGCATTCAAAGATGCCGTGGCCCGTGTGGGTTGTCCTGATCGCCGGATCGACCGGCGCTGCATTAAGTGCTGTTCGCCCTTCCAACCGTTACGTCACACCGGCATGTCCGACGTGATCTCGTTTTACGCCATGAGAGCGGCGGGTTCCTTGTAGCGTTCGTTCCTCGCCATCATCGCCCAGGCTATCCTGGCGAGTTTGTTGGCGAGCGCGATGGCGGCGACCATGGTTGCTCGCCGCGCCAGCAATGCGGAGAGCCAGGGTCGATGCCCCGTTCCATGGATCTTGGCATGCCTCCGCTCGAGTTCTGCTTCGGCACGAGTCCAACCCAGGCCGAGAAGTCCCGACCTGATCGGAAGGCCTTGGCATCAGCAACGCTCGCGACCAGCGCCGTTGCCAGCGCCGGACCGACACCAGGGATCGCATCCAGCCGTTTGCTCGTCGCGCTTGATCTGTGCCAGGCGATGATGCGTCTGTCGAACTCCAGGATTTTGGCCTTCAGTGCCCGCAACTGACTGCCGAGAGCCTCAAGACACGCGCGGGCCACCTCCGGGAGCCGGCGGTCAGCTGTATCGGCGACGACTTCCAGCAGTTGCTCGACACCTCGGCGACCGACCGGGGCGACAATCCCGAACTCGGCAAGATAGGCCCGGATTAAATTGATGACGGCAGTCTGCTGGCGGATAAAGAGATGGCGCGCGCGATGAAGCATCAGACAGCTCTGTTGCTCGACCGTCTTGGTCGGCACGAACCGCATGTTGGGTCTCGTGACCGCCTCGCAAATCGCCTCTGCGTCCGTGGTGTCGTTCTTCTGCCGCTTGACGTAGGGCTTCACGCACGCCGGAGGCATCAACCGCACCGTATGCCCCAACGCCTGCAGTTCGCGGGACCAATAGTGGGATGACCGCAAGCCTCGATCCCCACTAGGCATGGCGGCAACTTCTCAAAAAACGACAGCATGAAACGGCTCTTGAGTTGGCGCCGGATCACCACCTGGCCGGCTGCATCGACGCCATGCACTTGAAAAACCGACTTCGAGATATCCAGACCGATCGTCGAAATTGACTGCACAGGCTGCTCCTCCGAATCGTGGGAGCCTCAATCGGCGCCCAATCCTTGGCACTCTCGTGCCCGTGGAGGAGCCGTCCACAGCATCACAAGCGGAATGCTGTAGTCCCGCTTCTGCGGGATCACGGCGGGACGATCAGGGGGCGGCAACTGCAACCGTTTCTTCGATTATCTTCGGCTGTCCACCTTCGCTAGCAAGGATGGATGAGTAATAACCGTAAAAAGACCGATCTCCTATCTTGGCCTGCCATGTTCCTGCGTTGAAAACGAATTTGCCTTCGGCACGCGAGATGGTTCTTTGAACCGAATAGTCACGCAGTCCCAGCTTGAGGGCGTCGCTGAAGCTTCGGCGAATGGCGTCCCGCCCCTGGAAGATACCGCTGGGCGTCACGCGCACCGCGTTCTCTGCAAATGTCCCGGCCATAGCATCCAGATCACCCCGATTGTACGCTTCTGAAAAATGCTTGTGCATCTCGTCCATGGCAGCATCAGAAAGCGTCTCTCCCGCAATCGAGTTGCATGGAATGGCAAACAGCAAGCAAACTATAAAGGTCGCCAATCTGAATGCCATCTTCCCTCCGTTGCCTTAGCTATTGGTCGCCTCAGCATCTCTTTGCCTACCACGCAGGCGCAATTCGATCGCGATGGAACGTCAGCAGCAAAGAGGGCAGAAGCCCCCTTCAAGATTAGTACCGGCGATAGCCGCGATGGTATCCGTAGCCGCGACGTACATAGGGGCGGCGGACGACGTAGGCCCCACGCCGATACACGGGCCTTGTGCGGACGCAACCGCGCGGACCGCAGACCACTGCAACGCTCTCGACGTTCGAAGACTGGAACTGTCCCAAGGGGGCGAGCGGCATGGCTGAAGCGGCTCCGGTCGAAATTGCTGCACCGCCTAAAGTGGCCAATGCGAGAAGTGCGAATTTGAATCTCATCTGGTTTTCTCCCGTTGAGTGTAGTCGCCGCAGGCAGCATAGAGGTTCCTTGCTGAACGAAGTATGACTGCGAAGATTGAATCGCGGTAAGAAAGCGGCGACTGAAGAGTTCGCTCTTGCTTCGGCTGCGAGCATCTATCTCTGCGCCAATTGGTTTGGGGCCAACTCCGGACATTTTCGAGCCGCTCTCGTCGCCGTCGGACAGGACGTCAATGGTGCGTGGCGCACTTGTCGCCGACCGGACCAGCGAGGCAGGTCAGGCGCGCTGACTTGCTATCGAATGCGGTTCTCGGGCGCTGGGTCATGTATAGTGAAGTTGCCCTAACTGGATAACCGAAATTGCGGTCCGGGCTCGAACGAGCAGCCACTGATGCCATCGGCAGGCGTGCTCACTTTGGAAACTGATTCTTTTTCTTCGGTTCGCAGCACGGTTCACCTTCCACAACAGCGCGGGGTCGCTTTCGCGGCGGCTTGTTGCGTGACCTACGGGAGAAGAGCGATGAATAGAATCGATCGAACGTCAGCATTGGGAATCGGGCTGGCCGCGGTCTCTGTGGCCCACGATGAGGCGAGCCGCCGCTCAAACCACGTCCTACAAGGACGAGACGCCTTGGCCCAGGCGTGGTAGTGCGTGCTTACGAGGGCGAGACACCGTCTCTCATCCGTGGCTTCAGGATAGTTTCAATGCGCGACATCATCATGCAGCCGGGATCGAAGATCCATGGGGTCCTCCGATGATGAATGGCATGATCTGCCACATCCCGAGGGGAGCTTCGGATCGGGCAGGAGGGAAAAACCTTTACGGTTAGGAAGAATTTTATGTGGACCTGCAACAAGGACACAAAGGAGCAGGCGTTCAACGATGGGAACGTCGTGGCGATCATGCGCATCACGGACCTGAAGGCTTAAGGGAGAAGCGATCGAGCGAGGGCGCGCTGCGCTTCATGCGTTAGCACGTAGCGCCCGCCTGCTATGCGGTTTACCCTGTGTGGCTACGTGTCAAACCCACTTCGGCAGCATGCGGAATCTTTATCGACTGCTCGGCTACACTCCGAAGCGCAATTACGAATTTCTAGAAGCGCGTCCTCTTTGGTCTGAGCAAAAGACGCAGCTTGCCACTCGCATTGGAGCCGCCATCAGGAGGTCAGGCGGTCGCACAAGCACTGGCGGTTGGACCGATTCGTTGCGTGTGAATGGCACGGTTTGCGTCTCCGTGAGAGCGGCGCGCTGGACGCCAAGAAAAGTGGCGGCTCATTATCCACATTGGACCATCCAATACGATGCACACGTGCCTGCGGGCTGGATCGCTGCCATCAGACTATCGGAGCATAACGAGACTGTGCTTGACTACGTTTTGCTGCCCACAGATGGAAGGGTGAAGAGAACCATTAGATTTTCGGAGAAAGCCCGGGAGCGCCGTCAGATCAGCTGCTTCAAAACGGCTGACGGTCTTGTTCGCGCGATCACCCGGAGGTTAGCCAGGCAAAGCCATACTTCCCGAGCCATGCCAACGCTGCTGAGCAAGCGACCGAAAGCAGGCCAACCCAAAAAATAGAGCGGCCGCGGGCGGCGCTGATCGATCGCAAGTAAAGGAACGCGCCCAGCACCGTCCCATAGTTCCTCTTAAAATCTCCATTGAGCTTTGCAATCTTCGACAGCTCTGAAGACGCCCCGGTTTCATCGGCCATTGACGCTGGTCCTCTCGCGGTTAGAGCCAGCGCCTTATGAACCACTGTTTTGCCCGACGGAGCAAGTCAAATTTCGGGAATTCAAAATTTAGCATTGGTGGGACCGTTGGTCCTTGACCAAGCATTTGGCGCTCTGTGGCGGTAGGCCTCTAGGGCTAGCGGCTTGCCTCTCGCTCGGTTCGCCGGAATCTATCTCGCATGAGCACTAAGTCGCGAGAGGTAATCTGGGGCGGCCGGATCATGGGGGCGAAGATCCATGCTGAGGGAGCGCGAGAGCGTGCCGACCAGGCCATCCGCGCCGCCGACCGGGCCGAGGCCGAGGCTTGGTCCGTCCGCATGGAGGGCTACGGCGGCCCTGCCCGGCCCTCCCCGACGATCGGCCAGTGCCTGAATGGCGGTCTCGCCTGGCTGGAGGTCGAATGCGCCCGCTGCAAGACGCGAGCAAGCCTGCCTCTCGACGCCATCCGCCGTCCTCGCGATACGCCGCTCTGGAAACTCGAAGCTTCGCTGAAATGCCGCTCCTGCCGCACCAACCGCTACGCGCCCCCAGCTCGCGTGATCAAACTGACTGAGACGAGGCAGATCACGCCCTGCAAGTGGGTGCACCCGACTGAAGAGCGGTAGGTTGGACCGCGAATCGGGTTAGGTGGAAAAATGTGCAACCTATATTCGATCACTACCAACCAAGCCGCGATCAGCGCGCTGTTCCGCGTGGTCAGCGGCCGCTTCCGGACGGGACGCTGCGCCTCGTTGCTCGCGGGGTGAAGGAAGACTTGGCTCCCGGAACGTAGAGTACTGCACGGTGCACTGCGGAAGCTGGACCTACTCGAAGGCAGCTGCTTGCACGAGCATCCACTTCCTGAATTAGGAACGTCGGCTTTCGCTGCGGAATTGGTGATGCGTCGGCTCTTCCCGGAGCCGGCGGAGCGGCCCCGGCCCGTACCTCCAGCCTCCCTTGAGAGCCGGGGCCGTCTCAAGACGCGAATAGAGCGCCAACATGAACCAGCCCACACCAGGGATGGTGAAGCCAATTAGACACGTCCAGCTTTACGGGTACCTGGTCGAGCGAAATCGAAAGCTATTCCATCCGCGTGGCACGCAGCCCCTGTGCGGAGCCGAGATGGCGAGCCGAATGATCGAGGCAGGGTGGCTAGTCAAAACCGGCGACCGTTACGTGCTGACACCGGAAGCTCAGCGATGGCTCGCTTGATACGGTTCTTGAACGCCTGAGCTCACCCTCATTTCGGTGTGACGTGGCTCAGGCCGCAGACAGAGCGAGCAACAGCAAGAATACCTATTTAGACTGCAGCTGCCACTCTACCTTCTTGCGACTGCTGCCGGCTCTCTTGACGGCCTTCTTCATTGCCGAGGCAGATTTGCGGGTTTTCTTTGCTTCGTAGCGGACCTCGTAGTCCTGCCCGCTCGCGACGCTGGCACGATCCTGCTTGCGGCCCCGGCTCGTTTGCTTCTTCGCTTTGGCGATCTGAGAAGTCCTCCTGGTTCGCCAACGCAGGAAGAAAGGTCGCAGTTCCGGCGCGTCAGGGCGCAGCGCCATCCCCACGGGTTCAGCGTGCCCCTCTGGCCAAAGTGTACGCAATTGCGGAACGAATCCGCCGGCCCGTGTTGAATCGACATGTGTGCCGTGGCGTTGCGTCAGTCTCGTTGGGGAGTATCGCGTGTTCATGGCGCCATCAAAGCCGCTGTTCCTGGTTACATCGAGCCGTGTGATCCCACGCTGCGCGAGAAGCCGCCGCGCGGCGAAGACTGGGTCTACGAGATCAAGGCCGACGGCTACCGCGCACAGCTGCACCTGCAAGATGAGGACGCCAAGGTGTATTCGCGTAACGGCCTGGACTGGACCGAACAGTTCTCCTCGATCGCAGCCGGCGCCCACCTGCTCAAGGCAAACAGCGCGATCATCGACGGCGAAGCGGTGGTGTACGGCCTTGGCGGCCTACCGGACTTCCAGCAGCTCCGGCGAGAACTGGGACCCAAGCAAAGCGAGCGCGTGCGCTACCACGCCTTCGACCTCCTCTACTTGGACGGCTACGACCTGCGCGCGGTCGTGTATGAGGATCGCAAGCGCCTGCTGGAGCGCCTCCTGAAGGACGCACCGGAAACTTTTATCTACGTCGAGGCGCTTGCGGCCGACGGCAACGAGGTCTTCGAGGAGGGGTGCAAGCTGGGGCTGGAAGGGCTGATCGCCAAACGACTCGGCGAGCCCTACCGCTCGGGGCGGCAAGAGACGTGGGCCAAGCTCAAGTGCAAGAAGAGCGAAACTTTCCCGATTGTCGCATTCGTGGAGAAGCTCGGAGCTCGCCCGCGCAAGGTCGCCTCCCTGTATGTCGGCCGGCGCGAGAACGGACAGCTGCTGTATGCCGGTAAGGTTCGCACTGGCTACACCGAGACGACGGCGCGAGAATTGCGCGAGCGGCTGGATCCGTTGATCCGCAAGACTTCTCCGCTCGATGTGGCGATCAAGAAGCCGAAGGCCACCTGGGTCGACCCGACCGTTGCAATCGAGGTCCAATATGGCGCCCTGACCGATGATGGCCTCCTCCGCGAAGCTGTATTCAAGGGCTTTCGGGATGATCTCGCGGTGCGCAAGGTCAAGGCGCCGCGACTGGTGCCGTCCGTAACCGGCCGCCCGAAGCTGGGCGTCCCCCGAGAGAACATCCTGCAGCTGCTGCCCGAAGCCGCAGCTCCGTCGAAGGAAGAACTCGCCGACTATTGGACCCGGGTCTGGAGGAAGGCGCTGCCGCACCTCGGGCATCGGCCGCTCAAGCTGGTACGTCACGTGCACGGCACGACCTTCTATCACAAGGGGTCGCTGCCGAAGGACATTCCGGCCGCCGTGCACCAGCTCCGTATTCAGAAGCGCGAGGGCGGCCAAGGAACGCGCCTGTGGGTCGACAGCCTGAATGGCTTCCTAGGGCTCGTCGAGATCGGGGCCGTGGAGCTGCACCCGTGGAATGCGACCGTCGAGGACTTCGAATATGCCGACCGCATCGTGATCGACCTCGATCCCGGAGAGGACGTTGACTGGGATGCCGTCGTGGAGACCGCACTCGATCTGCGCAACCTGATGAAGCGGGAGGGTTTCGAGACCTGGCCCAAGCTCACCGGCGGCAAGGGCATCCACCTGATGGCCCCGCTGGATCACCCGGTGTTGCACGACAAGGCGCATCGGGTGGCGCATCAGCTGGTCACCGCCCTCGCCGCGCGCCATCCAGACCGCTACCTGCTGTCTGCGCAGGCAAAGCGTCGTGACCGCATCTTCCTCGACTACCTGCGCAACGGCCGCGGCACCACGGCGATCGGCACCTATTCCCCGCGAGCCCGAGAAGGATTTCCGATCGCAGCGCCTGTGACCTGGAAGCGCATCGAGAGCGGGGTCGCGCCGGACGCCTTCACCATCCACAGTCCATTCCGTGCCAAATAAAAAAGGTAAACCACATGTCGGATGCGTTCGATCAATGGGTGGAATGGCGCCACAAACCCGCCGGCAATAGGCGCAGCATTCCCGCCGAACTCTACGCCGCGGTGATGTCGCTGCCTGAAAACGACCGCGCTGACCGGCAGAAGGTGAACGAGACGGTGCGCAGGAATGATGAGGCTCGTCGGGAGGGCAGAACCGTATGGCTCTACCTCGACGAGTATCAGGACGGCGAATCGCGCATGATCGGCGATCCCGAGTGGGTGAGGGTGTTTGCATCTGCCGAGGTCGCCGATAGGTGGTTCAAGGAAAACGACCCAGAAGGCGTTGCCTGGGAATACCGAGTGGAAGGCGGCCCAGCCGAAGGATCGGTTTGGCTCTACTCGCCCGATCCGGCGTCCAGAGCGATCGGAGACCCCGATTGGCTCACGCTCTTTGCGTCGATGGAAGGCGCCAAAAAATGGTTTGAGCAGAACGATTCAAGCGGCGAGATAGGGGAATATCCGGTTCAGGAGTGAGGCGCATGACTGCATTCGTCGACACGTCCGTGTGGTTCGCGGCCGCCGCCAAGCGGGACGCACAGAATGAGCGCGCCAAGTCGATCCTTCGGAGCATCGGCCAGCACATTACCACGGATCTGGTACTGACCGAGACGTGGCAACTGCTCAAGGCAAAATTCGGCAAGGACGTTGCGGACAATTTCTGGGAGCGGCTGCGCGATAGCGGAGTCCAGATCGAACTTGTTATTCGCGCCGATCTAGATGCGGCTTCGGAGATAGAGGCTAGCTTCCCGAACCAGAGCTTTTCCTTCATCGACCGCACGAGTTTTGCGCTGATGGAGCGCCTGAGCAGCGACGTTCAGCCCGGACTTCGCAGCGTGCCGACCCCGCCGCGGTCGCAAGCGACCGTTCCAGATCCTGAGCGAAGGCCACAGCGAAGTCTTCACTGCGCTCAGAGAGGCGCTTCTTGAACGCCGGCCCGTTCACGTGAGCAATGACGGCGAACGCCAGACCGTCTGCCCCTACATCGTGGGCCACGCCGCCGGCGAGGAGCGCGCGTTCGCCCTCCTTGTGGAGGCAAGTTCGAGCACGAAGCGTCCCGACCAGGACAGGTGGATCTGCCTTCGGCTGTCGAAGATCGAGGACGTTCGCCCCGCCGATGAGCGCTGGATCGAGCGAGACTATCCGGGACCGGTCCAAAGATGTGTCGATCAGGTGCACCTGGAGTGGAAGCGATTAACGACAGCTCGAGGATGAGTCGCTTCCTGTAAATAGTGGACGAACAAGACCCGCGCCATGGCTCACGAATGCCGGACAGGGTCAAAACGGACGGTAAGCTCGCGGCGACGGGCGTCCGCTTTCTCGCCAAGACCTGGCATCATTCGGATATCAAACGTTATGGAAGAAATCGGCCAACGGCCGATGCCCGCTGCGATTGCCGGAAGTATGGAGCTTCAGGTCGGGTGTTAGCGATGGCCAGAAGCTGAAGCATCCATGCCAAGGTGTCAGTTTTACCACCCCGGCGCCGGTCGGAGCTGCCGATTCACCATATCAGGAGGGCAAGCGCCCTTCCCTCGCCATTCGCCTAAAAAGTGTAATAGAATGTTAACTATCGACGATCGTTGCATAAAGATGGGGGGTTTCTTTGCAGCGTTGGCTGGCTGTCGCGGCCCTATTCATCAGCATGCAGGCCGCGGGCGCCGGGCACGTGCGCGGCGTGCCGCAAATCGTTGATGCGGACACTGTCTACATCGGCCAGAGCAAGATCCGGTTCAACGGCGTCGACGCCCCCGAGACCGATCAGGTCTGCCTTGATGTTGCGGGCAAGACATGGACGTGCGGCATCGAAGCGCGGGAGCGGCTGCGGTCCTTCAGCAAAGACCGGGAGTGGTCCTGCGAGCTGACGGGCACGGACAAATACAGGCGATCGTTGGGTTCATGCGCAGTCGGTGGCGAGAACGTATCGCGTTGGCTTGTCCAGAACGGTTGGGCTTTGGCGTTTCGAAGATATTCCACGGAATACGTCCCCGACGAAGATTTAGCGCGCGAACATCAGCGCGGACTTTGGGGCGGAGCGTTCATAGCCCCGTGGGATTGGCGTCATCGCAGCAATTCGACGGAAATACTGGGCGCTCTCTCCATCCCTTCCACAGCACAGCGAGCCCTGGTCTCAAATACGGCAGCAAATCCGCCACCGCCGACAGGCAATTGTTCGATCAAAGGTAATTTGAGCAGCGCGCCGCAATGCATATATCACGTGCCGGGCGGCCGCTTTTACGACCGGCTGGACATGCAGCCGAGTTCTTACCGACGCTGGTTCTGCACCGAGGCGGAAGCCCAGGCTGCCGGCTGCCGTAAATCGAAGCTTTAGTTGCGAGCCACGATGGATCGTTCCAAAACTCGGCTTTCCCCAATCGCGCGGCTGTGGGCCTTGCTTAACAAGCCGCCGCACGACTATCGTCCGGCCACGACCGTGTTCATTGATCTCAACGTGGACCGAGTCGCAGACGAGCTAAAGCTCACAGATCTCGGTCGAGAACGCGGTTCACAGAACCGGCCGGGTTCCAACGACCAGACGCTGGACGACGTTGAACATCTGATTGTCGAGCGGGTCGAGGCCCACAAGCAGGATTCCCATTCGGTCTACCAAGAGCATCTACATACCTACGACGAGCGAATGACATCGCTCAGCTTCGAGGAGCGCTTCGCGGTGATCCAGCAAACCGCCCCCGAAGCCGTTGGAGATTTCGAGGCGGAAGCGACCATGGGACGCGACGAGCTGTTCGTCCACCGACGCCGGATCCATGAATCCGAGTTGGAACGAGAGACGTTCCGCAAGCGGCACCGCCTGCAGCGGCCGGCCCGGCTGGCAACACCGGGAAAGATCATTCTGAAGGTCGGGCTGCTTGCGCTGCTCTTTGTCATCGAGGTCGCAGTCAACGCGGGCTTCCTAGCCAAGGCCAATATGGGCGGGTACATCGGCGCGGCCGTCCAGGCGACCACGTTTGCCGCGCTGAACATCCTTGCGAGCTTTCTATGGGGCTTGGTCCTCATCAGGCCGATCTTCCACCGCAATCTTTTGCTTAAGCTGATCGGGGCAATCTTCTTTGTCGGCTATCTGGCTTTCGCGGGTGCACTGAACCTGACCCTTGCGCACCTGCGCGAAATGAAGCCTAGCCTGGGCGGCGACGTGGGCCAGGATGTCTTGCATCGTCTCCTGACAGGGCCTTTCGATCTGACCGACGTCAATTCATGGGTGTTCATCAGCATCGGCCTGCTTTTCTCACTTGTCGCGATGGCGGACGGGCTCACGTTCTTCGACCCCTACATCGGCTATGCCGGCCTTGAGCGGCGCTGGAACGACGCCAGCAAGCAATTCACGGATCTCAAAGGCGACCTGATCGAGCGGCTCAGAGACATTCGGCAGGACGCCACCGACGTTATGAACGCGGCGTCCACCGATCTGTCCAAGCGGCGAGCCGAATACGATTCGATTCTCCAAGGTCGCAGCCGGCTCAATCAGCGCTTCGTCCAGCAGCAGAACCAGATTGAGACGGCCGGCCGCACACTGCTCGGCATATACCGCGAGGCGAACCGCAAGGCACGATCAACCCCACCGCCCGCCTCCTTCGCCAGGCCTTTTGTCCTAGAACGCATCGTGTACGCCAATGCCGAACCCGACTCGACCGCCCGCGAGCGGCTGCGCCAGCTGATCGACGAGACCCAAGACCTATTAAAGGACCAAATCAAAGCCATCAACGAGGCCTTCGAGCGGGCGATGCGGTCCTACCGCGAGATCGACCAGTTCTTTCCGGAGAAGGACAGCAAGAGTGGCTAGGCCCAGACCCCGGCGGCGGAGCTCGCCCGGCATTGGCTGGGCAGGATTCCTCGGCATCGCCCTGTTCCTGTTTGCGGTCTCCTGTGGCGCAGCGCTGATATATTTCGCGTTCTTCACCGAGCGGCCCCCGACCGTAGCTGAAGAGACCCTGTGTCCTCTTGGAGGTCCCCGAGGTGTAACGGTCGTATTGATTGATACGTCGGATGACCTGCCTGATGCCACCCGGCGCGAGGTTCTCGGGCTCCTGGAAGAAATCGTCACCACCCTGCCGCCCTACCACAAGCTCGACATCCGAGTGCTCGATGTCGCTGGCCTGCGGAGCCGATCGCTGTTCGCCAAATGTAATCCCGGCAACGGGACGGGCCTCAGCGAGTGGACCAACAATATCGAGGCTGCTCGCTTGCGCTGGATCGAGAGTTTCCGCAAGCCGGCGTTGGAAGCCATCAATAAGAGCGTTACGCCGGCCCGGGCCACCGCCTCCCCGATCATGGGGGCGATCCAGGACATTGCGATCAGCGACTTTTCCGGCAGCGCCGGCCAAAACATCAAAAAGACGCTCTACGTCATCTCCGACATGATCGAGTCCACGAAGGACTACAGTCAATATCCCCGATCCGGTGACCTGTCCTACCAACGCTTCAGGCAATCCCCCGCCTATCTGAAGTACCGGACCGAGCTAAATGATGCGACGGTTTTCGTGCGGCTTGTCAGCCGCCAGCTAAACGGCAAGCCGGTTGTGGATGACAGCCAGCTGATGGGCTTCTGGCGAGAATGGATCTCTGACAATCGCGGCCTGATCGGCAGCCTCAAGCGCCTGCAGGGAGCATGACCGATGGCGGCCGACAAGAGAGATAAGCTCTTACCGCCAGGCTTATTGAGCGCGCTGCTGTTCTTCGCCGTCGTGTTGGCGGGCAGTGGCTATATCGTCTTTTCGAAGGCGCACGATTTCGCACCTGTTTTGGTGACGGCGGTGCCTGTCCTGATCATGATCGGGTACGCGCTACTCCTCGGATTGGCACGGGTCTTTCGCCTTCGGGACGACCAGTCAGGCGACAATCTGTACTACATGGGCTTTTTATTCACGCTGACCAGCCTCGGCGTGTCACTCTATCAGTTCTCACCCGAAGGGGGGTCCGAGCAGATCGTCAGGAATTTCGGCATCGCAATCGCCTCGACGATTGCCGGCGTCGCCCTGCGCATCTTCTTCAATCAAATGCGCCGCGATCCGATCGAAGTTGAAGCTACCGCCCGCCTAGAGCTTGCCGAGGCCTCCCGAAAGGTGAAAGTCGAGCTGGAGAGCACTATCCTGGAATTCAGCTCTTTCCGCAGGATGACCCAGCAGTCCTTGGGCGATGCGCTCGATGAGCTAAAGGAAACCCTTGGCGAGACCCGCAAGGAGCTGGCGGGAGAGATCAAAGATTTCGCGGTCACCGCGCGCCAGCCTTTGGAGGATGCCTCGAAGCGTTCCGGAGAAGCCCTCAATATGATGAACAGCCAGGCGACGCGGACTTTCGAGGCCATGTCCAAGCAGCTGGTGGACCAAGGGGACCGACTGACGAGAAGCACCGCAACCATGATCAAGGCGATCGACACGGTCGTTGGCAGGCTGGCATCGCTGCAGACGCCGGAGCAGATTATCGAAATCAAGCTCGCGCCGATGATCCAGGGCCTTTCGCGTGCCGTAAATTCGTTCAACAAGAGTGCCGAGACTCAGGCGAAGGCAATGGATGAGAACCTCCGGCAAACGCAGGCTCTCGCGTCGGCTTTGACCCAGCTGATGAACGAGATTCGCGCGGAAAATGCGGCACGGTATGCGACCGGCCCTTGGGCCGGTCGAGGGCACAACACTTAGGCGGCAACCATGACAGTCGTGAACGGCCAGATCATCAGGCAAGGCTCCTCGTACCGGCAGGGCCTGGTACTCGGCTTGACGATGGCGGAAATCATGCTCCTCCTGGTGTTCTGCCTACTCATCGCCATGGCGACCTTCATCCTGAAGGAGCAGGAGAAGCGCGCTGCGGCCGACAAGCGCGTCGAGCAGCTGCTCGCTGATAATCAACGCAGTCAAAACCTTGCGCAAACGCTAGGCAAGAACGAGGCCCTCGTCGAAAAGCTCAAGACTATCGCGGGCAGCAGCGATCCTCAGGCAATTGATCAATACTGGCGGGAACTGGTGGAAGGCCGCGCAACCGCCGATGAGCTCCAAAAGTCCGGCATGACGCTGAGGGAGCTTCGTGACCGGATTGCACAAGTCAAGACGTTGGATGCCAATGGCATCGACGTCGAAAAGGCAGTCAAGGACGCAAACGCCGTGGCGGCGATCAACCGTGAGCTGGCAAAACCCGGCGAGCCACCTGTATCGACGAAGTCCATCATCGATGCGCTTAAGCGTACCGCACCCGCTGAAGGCGCGCCCGGCCATTTGTGGCCGCCCATCATCAGCCTCAGCGAGGCTGAGGGCAATTTCTTCAAGAGCGGGAGCGCCGAGCTTTCCGCACCTTTCCGTGACAGCCTCCTGACCAAAATCCCGGCCAAAGTCCTGGAGTACATCAAACAGTATGATGTGGATGTCGTCGAGGTAGTTGGTCACACCGACGAGCAGCCCCTCGGCGTGCACCAATCCAACCTGGACCGAGATCTGCTCCCGGTCCTGAAAGGCAAGACGGAGGTCAGCAAGCTCGTTCCGGCTGACAACGCCGGCTTGGGTCTGGCTCGTGCGGTGTCAGTCGTGAGCGTTCTCAAGCAGAACAGTCAGCTTGCGAACTACAAGATCATTCCACTTTCTGGCGCGCAGCTCGTGAATACCGATGAGACGCTCGCGATAGAGGGAATATCAGCGAATATCCCCGAACGGCGCCGAATCGAGATCCGGCTGCGTAAGTCGAGCGCCCGTGAGGTCACCGCGAGCATTGCGCAGTCCACTCCGACCCGCGCATCGGACGTTACTCCACGAGCGGCGGTCGCTCCAGGGAAGCCGCGCCCGCCGGCACCTGCGCCCATCTCCCTGTTACCACGGCAACCGTCCTCACCACCCAAATCGGCAGCGCCGTCGGTGATCCGACCAACGCTCGGTACGCCCGCGATCGCGCATTGATCAATACCATCCATGAAGTGGTGTAGCAGGATCGATGACTGCATAGCTCGCCCGCGACGCCGCACAGTTTGGCGAGATCGTCCGCCTCTCTAAGGTTTAGCTTGGGGCCGCGAGATGCCACAAGATGCAGATGGGCGGTTCGCTCGCGTCTAAGAGAAAATTCCGCCTGATTACTGGTGCGCCGTTATGGAACGCTTGCCAACGGTAACTAACCGGCCGCGGAAACCGTGGTCGATGACACGACCGTCTGGCGAACATCTGACGTCATTCGGATATGAGATGTTATGGAGGAGGTCGGCCACTGACCGCGCTCAGCCCATATTTCGGCCGAGCTGCGCTGCCGTTAGATCGTGCGCATCTTGGTTCCCTCTAATTTCCTCGCTGATTTCAACTGTGTGCGGCCTCTATGCCGCATTCGGTTTTGAGGTTCACCATCTTCTTGCAAATCCTGCAGAACGGTCTGCTTGGGTTCTCGCAGGCGCGGCTTGGGCGGGCTTATCGGCAATCGCCCAGGTGGCAGAGAAAATTCCTATCGTTGTGACCTGGCACTGCGCGTGTATCAGTTGTACTTCCCGAAAGGAGCGTCTCTCGCAGCGGCTGCGTCATCAATAATCATGACAGCGGACGCAAAGGCGTATGCAAGAACTTCAAATCGCCGATCTGCGGCGCGAGGCGGTTCATCACGGCAAACGGGCCCTCCATCACCGCTGGCTCCGAAACCAGACTGTCATCTATGTCTCTAAGGCAACGGGGGAAGCAGTGGAGTTCTCGGCCCTTGACCTGAGACTCTGGGTTGCACCGTACATATAATGTCTTGTGCTGATACTGATTCGCCACGCCTCTATCCCGGGCCGCCATTTCGGCTGTCCGGAACAGAGGAGTGACTATGAGTAAGAGCACTAAGATCGGTCGAAACGCCGGGAGCGGTCGTTTCACCACGGTCAAAACGGCACAGTCAAAACCTGCGACGCATGTCGTCGAGACCATCAAGAAGGGAAAGTAATTTCCTGACTTGACCTAAGACGGGCGGCAGTTCGGATCGTGACATCTGTTCTGCCGCCTTCTTTTTGATAGGCCAATTCCGAGGCTTTGTGAATCCCTTCAATCGACTTCATAATCTTTTTTGTTCATCGGTGTTGCGGTGTGCGCTTCGCCGATGTTGATCGTTCCAGTACGCGTAGGGCCGCCTCCACGATAGCCGCGGATCGTCTTCTTACGGAAAGACTTTCTGCTCCAGGATCTAGCCGGATTATCCTTTAGTCGTCAAAGAATTCGTCAGGCTGCCGCCCTAGCAATCCCTCGAACTTGCTTCGCCCCGGAGCTGCGGGCGCCACGGAAACGCGCGACCGAGAAACTGGCGATAAGCCGAACTCGGTCAGATACTTATGCATCAATTCCAATTGCTTGTTGGCGATAGTAAGCCAAGGGTTCTGCTGAACGATCCCCGATGGAAGCTTCAACAGCATCGGTGTCTCGTGGAGCTTTCGCTCGGCCTCAACCCAGCGGCCATAGGCTTGGCAGTACGCTGCGAGTGCACCACGGTCGAGATCGGTAAGCATCCGTAGAACGATCAGTTGGGCGGCCAGCCGCTTCCACTCTGCCTTAGCGGCCGGACAAAGATGCGCGGGGCATGTAGGAGCCCTTAATTCAGGGCCCGGTTCTCTTAGATTTATAGGCCGCTTGCCGGGGTTCCCGTTGAGGAGCTTGAGATGAGTTGGAGTAGGCTTTCGGCCACGCATAATCAGCGTTCAGCCGACTTTGAATGCCCGGGGAATGCCTCGCGGGTGGCCTCGTTGAGAGCAAACTCTCCGGTGAAGGCCTGCCACCGCTGAACAGCGACATCGACGTAGGCAGGCGACAGCTCAACTGCGTAGCAGGCCCTTCCGGTCATTTCAGCTGCAATTAAGGTAGTGCCGGATCCACTGAAGGGCTCGTAGACTGCTTGGCCAGGCGAAGAGTTGTTTTCTATCGGTCGCTTCATGCATTCGACGGGCTTTTGCGTGCCGTGTCCCGTTTCTGACTTCTGATGCGAGATGCTCCAAACCGTGGTCTGCTTCCGGTCGCCGGCCCAGTGCCCCGTCTTGCCTTTCTTAACCGCATACCACGCTGGTTCATGCTGCCAGTGGTAATCTCCGCGACCGATTACCAGCCGGGTTTTGTCCCAAATGATCTGGGACCGGATGGCGAAGCCGGAAGCTTCAAGACTCTCCGCGACTGCGGCTGCGTGCAAGGCTCCGTGCCAAACATAGGCAACCTCTCCTGGGAACAGGTCCCAGGCCTCGCGCCAATCGGCCCGGTCATCATTGAGAACGGTGCCAGTTGCTCTTGCAGCGACACTGCTGCCATCGCTGCGAACCACCTCGTTGCGCCATTCCGGCCGGTAGCTGACACCATAGGGTGGATCAGTGATCATCAAGTGAGGCCGCACGTCGCCAAGAAGCTTGGCGACTGTCTCTCTCTTTGTACAATCTCCGCAGATCAGACGATGCCGGCCCAGCAACCAAACATCGCCCATCTTTGTAATGGGCACCTGGGGCGGCTCCGGCGCTTCATCAGGATCCGTCAGCCCAGGGTTTTGCTTGGCCGCCAAAGCTATCAATTCGCTGTCTGAAAACCCTACAAGCGAAAGGTCAGCGCCTAACGCTGAGAGCTCGCCCACCTCGAGAGCAAGCATGGCTTCGTCCCACCCCGCGTTGAGAGCGATCTTGTTGTCAGCTAGAACATAGGCCCGTTTGGCAGCTTCCGAGAGTCCGGCCAACTCGATAACAGGTACTTCCACTAGGCCCAGCTTGCGGGAAGCCAAGAGCCTCCCATGGCCTGCGATCACTCCGTTATTGCCATCCACGAGGATTGGGTTGGTCCAACCGAACTCACGGATGGAGGCAGCGATCTGAGCTACTTGAGCTCCGGAATGAGTGCGGGCGTTTCGAGCATAGGGAATGAGGCTTTCCAGGCTCCGATACTCGACCCTCAGCGGCTTTGCCGGGCTTGCGCAACCGTTCGCTGACTTGCGATCACCCTGCGAGTTAGCAGACTGTTGCGAGACCATCCTTCCTCCTTCAGATCGCGATTTGAGCTGACATCATTGAACATTCACTCCAGGTAGCGAGGGGATACCCCCTCCCCAATTTCGCGGTTTTGCGTGTGAAAGGCCGGCACCGGTCTACGATCGAAAGCCTGTAGAGTTTCTGACCGCCCCCCGCCCTGCATCCAGGAGCGTTGGCTCAAAAATTATTTCACAAATCCTGGATTGCACAATGACACTTGGCTGCGCAACACTGCGCATGTACGCGCTCCCCCAACCTAATATCGTTGATGAGCCGCTACTATCGTGCGTCCGCTTGCTTTTCGCTTGCACGGAATGAGCAACGCCACCGTGAACCAAGCCGTGATGAATGCGTGCGTTACGGATGAAGGCAGCCCGCAAAGGGCTGATTACCGAACACCTCACAGCACACCGGCCCGACAAGCACGCGCAGGATCAAGCGCCGGGGAGTATTCAGTTAGAGTTCGCCGTTGGCGGCCAGATAGATACGGTTGCCGAGCGCTCCAAGCCAACCGACGAAAATGGACGACTATGTGTTTGTCAGTCGGGGCGCATTTCGCGCCCTGCGGTCAGCTTCGATGGCATCACGGATCGCTGAAGCACTCCGCCCGCTTGCCTCTACGCACTCATCATTGCCAAGCCGAAGCTCTTCCTCGATGCGCTCGGCCGCGAGCGCTTCCGCCGCCATGACGAACGAAAGCTCTGCAACCGACAAATTGTCCCGCACGTTTTCCTTCGGGGCGAGGCCGCGAGCTTCGCGGAGCTGGTAGGACTTACCGCCCAAGAGCTTCAGATAGACCGCTTCCGTGCACTCCATATAGCCGGGCCCGGTGACGTAATGAGCCTTGAGCGTGTCCGTGTACGTCACCCGCTGAGCTCGCGACAGCGCTCGAGCACCTGCCCAGCGATTCTCTTCAGCCGTTGCCCTCTCGAGGATTTCGTCGGCTAACGTGGCATCGCCAGACCAATAACGGAGCCAAACCTCGCGGACCTCCAATTCCAGCTTAGGGCTGAGGTATCCGGCATAAGCTGCCGCCAAAATAGGATGGGCAAAAGTGCCAGTACTGCCCCTGCCTCTACGAGCGTAAATGCTTGGAGGAACAGGTTTATTTTCTTTCAAAGAAGTAATTTTGATCTTTTTCTCAAGCTCGATGATGAGAGCTTGGGCCATGCGGCCAACGCGCCACTTGGCCGGAGCTTTGCTGTCCGCTGCCCGAGCGGCGCGCCAAAGGTCATCCAGAGAAAGGTACCCGTTAACGTCCTCAGAAATCCGGCTTCCCCGGACCACGACCGAACGAGAATGGTTCACAACGAATCTCCAGTTGCACTCGCGCTTATTAATGCAACTTACCCGATTCCTGCGGAAGCCCGGAATCAAAACCCACCAATCCACCTATTTGGGTCCGCAATGGGTACAATCTCGGCCCCTAGTGCGGACCGTGAACGGCCGGCGAATCGGTTGTCAAAAAGCGCCGATACACCATCAGTCTGGCACTGTTTTACTCGGGACGACGTCGGTAGCCCGCTCAACTTCGGCACAAAGCAACTGTTGTAGTTCAGCTAACCTCGACCGAACTGCATACTCCGACCGACGCGCAATCGTGCGTAAGATTGCCGGTGCCGCAGGCCAATTGTAATTATGCTCGTCGCCGCATTCCCCGCGATACCACAGCCTAGCGGCCTCCTCTGTCGCCCAACAAGGCACGTCATCTAAGGCTGCCATATACGCTGCGCCCTTAGCTTCGCCGGCCAGATCCCCTCCTTCTCTCCCAGCCAATGCCATCAGCAACTTGGAGACACAAACAAGAGTGCGTTGGCTCCAGCAGCCATCCCGCTCGGGTGTTTGTGCTAAGAGGGTCTCCACCGCCGTCTGAAATTGTTCAATGGCGGCTCGCTGGGCGGGGGTGGGCATTAGAGGCGCAGGCAGCACCAGCGTCATCCGATAACGGCCGGATCGGTCCGGCTGCTCCGCCTTTTTCAAGTTGGCCAAACGCACCTTTGCCCAATGAGGCAACGAAACTGGCTTCCCGGGCCGTTGCGTGTCCGGAAGTTCTATCTGTTCTACCGTTGCGATTTCGTTGGCCATTGTCATGTCCGCTATTGAGAGCCCGTGTGATCCATGCGATCGGACCATGGACGCGGTGATCACGGGCTCGCTGAATAGCGCTCAGTACCCGTCGCGCGTCGTCTGATGTCTGCTTCAGCCACATACCGATCATCTGGCGTGAACGACCTTCGTTCTCGCCGAGGCTGACCAGGATGGGAACGCCTTCCGCCCAGAGATGGTGCTTAGCGTCGGTGTAGACGGAAGCTCCAACGTCAGAAGCTTTGGCTTCTGAACCTTCAATGTCTTTAATGTCTTCTTCTTTGCGTCGATCGTGCGTCACTCCCGCGTTGATCCCTGAGTCTCCGAGCACGTTGGCCGGCAAGCTGACCCGCTGATATTGGTCGTACTTTCGGATGGTTATGACTGTAATGCCCGCGTCAGTTTGTGTGTCGATCTCCGCGTCGTTGTTCGGATCGGTTTTCAGCAGGTAGAGGAACCGCCGTACTCGAGGTTCTTTCCAGCGCCATTGCTCCGCCATGTATCGGGTCGAGGCAGTGAGCTGTCCCCGCCTCAGCTCAATCACACGTCCCGAGATGCGATGTTTGATCGGCCGCCAGGCCGCCCTCGACAGCAGCCATAGCCAAGCTTCCAATCGACTCAACGGCTCATCATGCGAGAACTTCGGATGGTCAAACACGCCGCGGTCGACGGCGAAGACGCCCCGCTCACTCACGGCTGCACCTCTTCAGCCCTAACCGGCTGCTGCGTGCTCTCCATCAGCCGTTCCGCCTCAAAGGCTTCTACATCCGCCTCGCGGTAGGCGACCCTCCCTTTCAGTTTGATGTAACGAGGCCCATCACCCGTCCAACGCCAACGCTCTAAGGTGCGCGGGCTTATGCTCCAACGGCGTGCTAGTTCTAGCTGGTTCAAGTGTCTGGTCATGACGGCTCCATTCGCGAACGTGCGAAACTGAGCGTCACTTTGAGCAAGATTCGAAGGATTGACTAAACTGGCAAAAATGGCGGCCAATTTATTTTGGCCAGTTTTTAAATAGCTACGAATTTCAGATACTTGGCTGCAAGTACGATCCCCTCTCGACATTCAAGGAATTTTGCTCTGTTCTTATGCGTAAGGCTGAGAACGGCTGAGAGATGAAACGCAAAGTGCCGAGCGGAATAAGTGGTCGCAGCGACGACCCTGCTGATGATGTGGATGAATTCTTCGGTGATGACACCGATCCCGAGCCGTTCTGGCGTCGGGTAGACCCAAAGGATGGTCTCCCGCTGTGGGAAGCGATGCTGTACTAAGGAGACCAGTTCGCAGCAGAAACTGCTTGGCGCCGCAGGCTAGAGGGCTTCGATGAGCCCCCCTTCTATCCCTTCCATGAGATGTCCCGCGAAGAACAGCGCGAATACAACGCGGGCTCAATGCAGTTTGAGCGTGCCCGGCGCCAGCTCGAATCCGAGATCTTCGTCAAGCTAATCAAAGGCGAGCTCGTTGCAACCGGCTATGCAGCCGATACCCCTCTCGATTCGCCACGCACCAAGATCCTTCCAGACCGCTGGCGCCTCTTGGAGCCGGATTTTCGCGAGTCCACCGCGAAAGGGCGCGGGCTCGAGATTTCGGGCATTCTTGTATTCAGGAACGCTCGGGATGTTTCCCGAACAGTCGGCGCGAAGAGACATTCTCAGGCGGAGTTGCGCAGATGGTATTTGGGTTGGATCTCATCCAATCAGGAGAGCGGGAACGCGCCCAGCCGAGATGAAGACCTCGAGGCAGCGCGCGAGCGGTTCGGTGAGGTGGTTTCGAGGTCAACGATGCGATCGTTGCGGAAAGAGCTCGCGCCCGGCGAGTGGAAACTACACGGAAGAAGACGGGAGCGTTGAGCCGTTTGCGCATTCGTTCGAACGTATTGTTTTGTAGCCGCGCGCGTTCGTGCACGAGTGTTTTGGTCTGTTTTTCTCGCTACTCCGAAGCCATCATTCGGAAATGGCGATTCTCGATGACACAGAGTTAAACGGCAAGGGGCAATTGGCCGAAATCGGCCAAATACTCGCCATTGGCCTCATGCGTCTTCACGCCCGGAAGTCCAGCGGATTGTCTTCTGAAAACGGAGAATCTTCGCTTCACTACGATGCTTACCAGAGCGGTCATGCGATACCCTTTTCTCCCGAGGTGAACGCACATGACTGACCCCATTTTAGCCCAACTGGCCGCTCTCAGGGGCGCCTCTGCTCCCGTTTTGAAGGCTCGCTGGCGCGAACTATTTGATACCGAGCCACCCGCCTATAATCGGCGCTTCCTGGAAAGCCGGCTGGCCTATCGTATCCAGGAATTGGCCTATGGCGGCCTGAGCCGGGACACCACCGAGCGACTCAAGGCCATGGCCAAACAGTACGCCGGCCAGAAGCCCGCGGACCGCAAAATTCGGCCTCCTTTGCGACCTGTCACCGGGACGAAGCTGATCCGCGAATGGAAGGGCGTCGAGCACTGCGTCACTGTTCGCCACGACGATTTCGAGTATCTCGGCAGCCCCTACAAATCGCTCTCCTCAGTCGCTCGCCAGATCACCGGCACGAAATGGAATGGCTGGATCTTCTTTGGCCTAAAGAACCCGGCGAGCAAATGACACCCAGAAGGTCGGCAAAGTCTCGGACCAGCCTGTTCGCTAACTCCTTAGAGCGGGCAAGCCCAGACCGCTCCCCGATCCGCAAAGTCCGCTGTGCGGTCTATACTCGAAAGTCGAGCGAGGAAGGCCTCGATATGGACTTCAACTCGCTCGATGCCCAAAGAGAATCGTGTGAGGCTTACATCGCGAGCCAGCGGGCTGAGGGTTGGACGGCGGTGTCCGATCGCTACGATGATGGTGGCTTCTCGGGTGGCTCCCTCGAACGACCAGCACTGAAACGGCTTCTTGCTACGGTTCAGGCCGGCAAGATCGATGTCATCGTCGTCTACAAGATCGATCGGCTTTCGCGGTCGATGCTCGACTTCCTCAACCTTGTTGAACTATTCGAGCGCCACGGGGTGACATTCGTATCCGTCACCCAGTCCTTTAACACCAAGGACGCCATGGGCCGCATGGCGCTGAACATCCTGGTGACCTTTGCCCAGTTCGAGCGCGAGCTGATCGGGGAGCGCATTCGCGACAAGGTCGCGGCCTCCCGCAAGCGTGGCAAATGGATGGGCGGCTGGACGCCGCTCGGCTACGAAGTCCGCGATCGCAAACTGCTGGTTCACGCGATCGATGCGGAACGGGTCAGAGCGATCTTCCGGCGCTTCGTGCAACTCAAGTCCGCGACTCTGCTCGCTCGCGAGCTGGTCGCAGCCAATGAGCGCACCAGGTATGGGCACCTCCTGGACAAGGGGGTGCTGTACAAGATCCTGCACAACCGGGTCTATCTTGGCGAGGCGGTCCACAAGGGCACCTCATATCCAGGCGAGCACGAAGCGATCATCGATCGTAAGCTCTGGGATCAGGTCCACACGATCCTCAAGGAAAGCCCACGCAAGCGGGGGAACAGCAGCCGAGCACAAACCCCCGCCCTGCTGAAGGGCCTGTTGTTTGGGCCCGACGGCGCGGCGATGTCGCCAACCCACACCCGCAAGTCCGGCCGACTCTATCGCTACTACATCAGCCAGACCGCCATGAAGCAGGGTAGGTCAGACTGCCCCGTTAAGCTGGTGCCTGCGGCCGAGATAGAGCGGATCATCATCGATCAGGTCCGTCTGCTCCTGCAGACCCCTGAAGTGATTGTTCAGACCTGGCGCGCTCTACGCAAACTATCGGCTGAGATCAACGAGGCCGAAGTCCGAAGCGCGCTCCTCGGCTTCGGCGAACTTTGGGATGAGCTGTTTCCGGCCGAACAGGCGCGCATCGTCCAACTGCTCGTCGAACGCATCGACATGCATGCCGAACGAGTGGACATCACCTTGAAGGTCCAGGGACTGACCTCGCTCTCCGCAGAGCTGCAGCCCCAACCCTACCAGCAGGCCGCCGAATGAACCGACCCACGACCCTCACCCTCGGACCCACTGGCCGACCAAAAGTCAGTCGGGACGGCCGGACAATGGTCGTGAGTATTCCGATCTCATTCAGCCGGCAAGGTGGCCGCAAACGTGTGGTGACCCCCGCAAATGCAGAAGCTTGGTCACCACCAAAGCCTCAGGTCGACAACACGTTGATCAAAGCGGTGGTGCGAGCCCATTGCTGGCGCAATTTGCTCGAATCAAACCTGTTTTGTTCGGTGCGAGAACTCGCCAAGGCAGAGAAGATCAACGAATCCTATCTGTGCCGTGTGCTTCGGCTAACGCTGCTCTCGCCAGCCATCACGGAAGCGGTTCTAAACGGCCAGCAGCCTGAAGGGCTTGAGTTGGCGAAGCTCTTGAAATCCGTCCCGGCTGAGTGGAACCAACAGCAGGCGCTGTTCAGTTCATCCGCCCGGAAAGCCGGAAGCCCTTAAGTCCTTTCCAAGCTGGAAACGTTGGCGGGCGCCGATTCGCCATCGCTATGCTCAATAGCGCGCGAGCACGGCGCTACTAGTGCTCGCGGGTGCCGGGCATTGCGAATGGCGAGCGTTCTAGATGCCGCAGGCTTGCATATAAAGTTGTTGATGTTCGAGGCTCGATATGGTGCGCGTCAATCTTGGCGAAACGACGCTCAAATGGGAGCACAAATTGCTGAATGGCGTATTGTAGAATGAACTCAAAATGAAACGTAGGAACGCGTGGGGAGTCAGTGGTGCAGAAACGGGTATCCGACAATTCTTGTACTGGCCGATAGTCAAATGGCACATCGGATGACTGACCTCAACAAAGTTCTCTCTGTCGAAGTCAAATCGCATCGGTGTTGTTACAACGTTTAGGGCCGTGATGTCGGCATAGAGTTCATCAGTGTCATAAATATCGGCATTGTTTTGATATTCCAGAAGATCCGGAGAAGGAAAAAAAGCAAGCCGATGCTTTGTAAGATCGCCGCCGCGAAATGTGTAAAGGATCTGAACTAAGCCACCGTCGATGAACCGCATGCTGTAGGCACGCTCATCAGCAATGACCTTGTAGGCTTCAGCATAGGGAATGTTCTTTAACGTGATGGCTAATCGATCTGTCTTCGGCATTCCAATGGTCAAGGTGCCGTCGGTTTGAAGAACCTGCGCAGGAAAGTTCTGGTCCGTGCATATTCCAATCGCAATGAGCTCTGCTGTCAGCTTTTGCGTTTCTCGGAAGAGAAGATCAGGAGTCGCCATTGCGCATCTTCTCATCCAGGAGCGCTCGGAGCCTCTTCAGCTCAGCCTTCGGCAGGTCATCTACCATTAATCGGCCGGACTCGAGCTCCGCCGCGAGCTCTCGAACACTATGCGCTGCGCCCTTGATTGATCGCTTCTCCGCAGCGGTCAAATCCCTATTGACGACTTTCAGAAAGCGGCGGGTCGCTTCATCGGGATAGATGAAATCGAGCCGGTAATCGTGGTCGCGTATCCGAGCAAACTCTTCTTTCAACTTAACCATGTTTGGTCCGAAGCCCAGCACCTTTACCCATGCCTTGCTCCGCGTGATGGCCGTAAAAATCTGGTTCCGGATTTTCTGAAGATTTCCAAACGAATAATAGCAGTCTTGTGCGTTCATGATGTAGACCATGCCCGCCTCGTTACCTTTCGCTCTAAAGATGCCTGTAAATGCAACGGAGTCATCTTCGCTGGTGAAGAATACATCAGAATCAGTGTCAACTCCCGCGACGTGTGATTGGATGCCTTTTTCAAAAAGCAACTGCCGCGGAATTCCGACCTGCTTTACGGTAGTGAGAGGGTCGGGGTTGATCACGATGATATCGCCGTGACTCAGCTCATCATGCTTGATGTTCCTTTCGATCGCATCGGCGATCCATTGCGCTTGTTCCGCTCCGTCGTTGAACACTTGAAACTCGATCAGCTGATCAACGCTGCTTGGAATCTCTAGAAACTCAGGACTTGATTGAGGAGTGCGCGAAAGTGAGACTTTCGCTCCGTCCTTTAGCTCCCCTCCAACAACGCTGTAGCCTACGTCTTCCCACAATTCGGCTCGATCGAACATTTGGATCAGGCCAGTGCCCGATTTCGGGTCAGGTTTCCGATAGATGCCAAAGCCAAGCGCGTGTGCGGTCGCAAGAACAGGACGCGAGTTCCGGTAGCACTTTTCCAAGATGATATCTTGACTTGGTTGTCCAGGCTGCGGTGCTGCAAAGGTCACGAGCGGGCGACCCTCGGCATCTGTTCCAAAAAGCTCTTCAGGAGGTGGCAGGGTGGACTCTGTTAGAGATTGAAGTTCGTCATAGGCGTAAACGAGCCTCTTGGGAGTACCTAGCGCTGCGTAGCAAAGGCGAAGAAACTCCGGGCGGAAATCCTGAGCCTCGTCGACGAGGACAACGTCAAATAACGTCTGAGGCGAATTCACGGAGCTAAGGGCGTGCTGACACGCGCCGGAGAACTCTTGAGACTGCACGAATCTCCGGCGGGCTGATGCAAAGTCAAAGAACTCAACACCATTCGATCGGCAAAACTGATAATATACCCCGGTTCTATCATCGCTGCCAGGTGCGCCCCAAGCATTGAGGATCTGTAGCTTCGTCCAATCCGGAACATCCCGGGTTTGCTCAAAGACAAAGTCGGTGATGTATTTTCGAAACTGGCCCTTCAGTGAGCGAGTGTTAAAAGTTACTGCGATGCGCCAATCCGGATGCTGAGCGTGAAGATAAGCCGCCTTGAGGGCGAGAATTATGGTCTTCCCAGAGCCGGCTAGTCCACGGATTCTCTGCACGCCATCTACTGTTTCGATCACGGCTCGACTTTGACGCGAATCGAGATTCGCGATCGAATCTTCAAGGGCCTTCAGCACGGCACCCCGAGAGTTCTTGTTGTGGATCGTCCTGCGACGTCGACCTTGCCGAATGCTTGAGATTGACTGAACAACTGAGTGCGCGGCCGCGAAGAGATCCGGACGATCCCAAACAGTTGCGTTAAGGACGGCGAGCAGATTGTCATCGTTAGCAAGGGGGTAGAACGCTTCCTCATTGCCTTCGAGCCGCACCATAGGGGCGTAGGTCACGACAACGGGTGAAGCCAATAAAGTGCGACCTTGCATCAGCGTCCGATGCGAGCGGAGGCGTGTCTCTAGATTGTTAGCGAACTCGTCCTGGATCTCTCGATAACCGCCGATATCGCGACCTTCAACCAAGTGGAATATGATCAACCCATGTCCTGGACTGACCCAGAGAGCATCGATCGAACTGGCACCATCGGACCCCGACAACACCGGGTAGCCGATGTAGAGCATTCCTTCCTCGGGAAAGTGCTGTTCAATGGCCTCAGCTAGTCGGAGGCTAGTCACCGGCTTTTTAGTTGATCCCCAAACTACAGTCGTCATGGTGAATGACCTCGACCCTCAACTCTCGCTTATCACTGGCAATAGCATGTTGCCACTCATCGTGTAGAGGACACCCAAGGAGCATCGCGATCAAAAGGGCTTTCACCTAGGTCCTCAGGTCTTCTCCCGCTCCGATACAGAGAATCTAGAAAGCGCCTTACCGGGCTCTACAGCAACGGAAGTTATAGAGGGAAGCTCCCGTTGTAGAGCACCTCTAGGCGTTGCTTCGGAATCCTAAGAGCCGCCATGGGACTCGGTCTCTTCTAGGCCTTTCTATGAGGCCATTAGGCAGCTTCTCAGGAGTGATCTCGAGATAGCCAGCTCACATCCAGTAAAAGAGCCCTCTGCCGCTTCAATCGAAACTCTCATCCTTGGGATGGCCGAGTCTCCCAGGGCACGGGAAACCCCTGCCAAGCAGCTGGGCGAATCCCTTTTGGTTGGGCGAGACGGATTCAAACCGCCTCGCAGTTAAGCCGTTGATTTTCTGAGAAATGCCGTACTAGATCGATTTTGCGGGTTCAAAGATTCGGAGAAAATTCGGTTCTCCGGCTTCATTCAGACCCTTCTTGGATAACCGCTGGGAGTTCTCCGCCCACGGAAGAGCAGTAAAATAGCCGAGTTTCTGGCCAGTCTGCAGGGTCCAAGCACGAGATCGTTTTTGCCGGCTGGCGGAGAGAGTGGGATTCGAACCCACGGTACGGTTTCCCGCACACACGCTTTCCAAGCGTGCGCCTTAAGCCACTCGGCCATCTCTCCGGAGCGCCCTCTCTTGAAGGGGCGCCGACGATTTTGCAAGGGATCGCGGTAAAATCGGGTGAAATTTTCCGCAACATATTGGATTTACGAGAGAATATCTCGCGCCGGCCAACGTCCTGACGCGCCGGTCGGCTGAACCATCGGTGGGTTTGGGGCGACGATTCACGTGAGGACGCCAGACATGCCAGGGACGCCATGACCATCTGCAAGACCATCACCGCGCTGAGCTTGATTTCGGGCTTGGGTATCGCCCTCGCCGCGCCGGCCCTGGCGCAGGTCTGCACGCGGCAGGGCGTCGATGTGAGCTGCGACGACGGGCGGCGCGGAATGCTGTCGGGCGATGCCATCATCTGGCCGGACGGCACGCGCTCGAGCGCCTCGCCGCATCCGAGCGTGATCATCGGCAAAAAAAGCTCAGTGCATGTCGGGCCAGGCGTGTTCGTCGGTCAGGGTAAGGGTATGGCGCCGATGGATGATCCGAACGCGCCGAACAAGCGGCAGTGCGCGATTCTGGATGGCGTGTCGTATTGTTATTGACGCCGCGGGCCGCCCTCGCAGTGCACCGTCATGCCCCAGGCTTGTCCCGGGCATTCACGTTCAAGCCGAGGCGTCAGACGTGGATGGCCGGGACAGGCCCGGCCTGACGAGACCTTAGATCAACCTCACGCCTGAGATCGCCGACTTCAGCCAACGTAGCGCCTGCGGCGGTTGCGCGGCAAGCGGCGCGACAGCGGCCTTCTCCGTCCGGCACTTCTCGAGCTCAGCCACGAAATCGGCGGACCATTGCTGGATGGTGTGGCCGCGCAGCTTCTTCATCATCGCGTCCCAGCGCATCTTGCGCTCGGTGAGCGGCATTGAGGCCGCGACGGCGATCGCGCGCGCCATGCCGTCGATGTCGTGCGGATTGACCAGCAAGGCGGTGTCGAGCTCGTTGGCCGCGCCCGCGAACTTCGACAGCACCAGCACGCCGGGATCGGCCGGGTTTTGCGCGGCGACATATTCCTTGGCGACGAGGTTCATGCCGTCATGCAGCGGCGTTACCACGCCAATCTGCGCGGTGCGGTAGAGGCCTGCGAGCACGGCCTGGCTGAAGCCCTTGTTGAGGTAGCGGATCGGCGTCCAGTCCACTTCGCCGTGGCGACCATTGACGTCGGTGACGAGACGAGCGACCTCGTTCTGGAGGTTGCCATAGGCCTCGATGCCACCCCGCGAGGGATTCGCGATCTGGAGCAGCGAAATGCTGCGCGCAAACTGCGGCTGCTCGGTCCAGAGCCGGTCGAACGCGCTGATGCGGTTGACGAGGCCTTTCGAATAATCAAGGCGATCGACGCCGATCGCGAGGCGCTCGCCGTTGAGGCTGCGCCGCAACCGAGACACGTCGGGATGCGACACCGATTTCGCGGCATAAGCTGCGAACTTTTCCGCATCGATGCCGATCGGAAACACTTCACAGCGGGTGCGGCCATGCTGAGAGATCGCAACACCGTTCTCAACGGCGAGGCCGAGCTCACCGCCGACATAACCGAGGAAGTTCTGGCAATCCTCATTGGTCTGGAAGCCGAGCAGATCGTAGGCCAGCATCGCCGTGATCAGCTCGCGATGATTGGGCACGCCCTGCATCACCGCGGCGACCGGCCACGGCGTATGAAGGAAGAAACCGATCGGATCATCGACGCCGAGATCGCGCAATTCCGCACCGAGCGCAAGGAAGTGATAATCCTGCACCCAGAACGCAGTTTTTGCTTTTCGGAAGCGCATCAAGGCGCGCGCCATGAAGGCGTTGACCTCGCGATAGCTGACATAATCCTCGCGCGAGACGCGGATCAGATCGCTGCGCGAATGCAGTGCCGGCCATAACGCCGAATTGGCAAAGCCTTCGTAATAGCCGCCGTAATGCGCCGCCGGCAGATCCAACGTCGCAATCGCGCCCGACCCCAGCGCTTCGATCTCGGCGAACGGTTCCTTCTGATGGCCATCGCGCACGCGGCCTGAAGAACCCACCCAAATAGCTCCCGAATGTTCCACGACCGGCAGCAAGGCCGCCGCGAGGCCACCCGTCATGGGCTCATTGGGTTTGCCGCGCGCGACGCGATTTGAAACGACGACTAAGTTCACAGGCCGTCCCCTCCTGTTTCATTCCACCCGTTTAACTGCCGTTCATCAATATGGTTCCTGATCATCGTTTCAACGAATTGAAACCAAAATCAGGCGTGCGCGTTGGAACTGGTTTCGCTCGCGGAACCAAGGATTTCAGCGCAAAGAGAGCTCGTGCGCCCGGAATTGCGCAGGATGCATTGCGATGCGCCACGAAAGGGTGTCGCGCATTGTGTTTGCGAAGTGGCGCTGCCTTTGTTTCACCTCGGATCGAGCAGGTGCGCAAGGAACGCGCGCACATCGCTTGGCGCATCGAAGTGACCGTTCACGCCCATGGCGCGGCGGCCGACCGAGAAGGCGAGCCCGTTCATATCAGGCATGATCGCGAACACGGTCTCATCTGTGACGTCGTCACCGATGAACAGTGGACGACGCCCCCTGAAGGGCTCGTGCTTCATCAACTCGCGCACGCCGCTCGCCTTGGTGAAGCCTGAATGCTTGATCTCGCAGACGAACTTGCCAGGCAGCACCTCGATCGGCGCACTGGGCAGGTCCGCGCGGATCAGCGACACGGATTCGTAGATCGCCTTCTCCGCATGTGGCGCCAGGCGGTAATGTAGCGCAAGCGAGTAGCCCTTGTCCTCGAGCAGAATGCCCGGGCTGAGCTTGGCAATCGCAGCCAGCCGCCGCTTCAGCTCCTTGTCCAGCGGCGGCGCATGCACGGCATCAGCTTCATTGTCCGCGGACAGCCGCATCTCTGCGCCGTGACCGGCGACGGCGCAAAACACGTCGGGGGCGAAAATCAGATCGATATCGTTGAGTGAGCGGCCGCTGACCAGCGCCAGCGCGCCTGACGTACATTCCACCAATCGGTTGAGCGTGTCCGAAAGCCCCGGCGGCACCCACACCTCGCGCGGCGTCGGCATCAGGTCGAGCAGCGTGCCGTCGATGTCGAGCAGGATCGCGGTCTCGTTCAGATGCGGCACGAGCGCGTGCGGCACCGGCACCGTTTCCGGCGTCTCGTCGTCACCAGGGATGGTGAGCTTCTCGTCCAATTCCATTTCCGCCAGTTCCGATTTCATAGTCTACTCCATAAAGGCAAGCGGCCGTGCGATTTGTTCGAGCGATTTGCGCTCCGCCGAGACGGCATAGCGCCACGCCACGATTGCAGCCGTGATCATCAGGGCTGCCCCCAGCAGATAACCGGCGAATACGCTGGTGCGCGATCCCGTGTCGATCAGAACGCCGAACAGCGCCGGCCCGATCACGCCGCCGATGCCCGTGCCGACTGCATAGAATACCGCGATCGCCAGCGCGCGAACCTCTAAGGGAAAGTTCTCGCTGACGGTGAGATAGGCCGCGCTCGCGGCGGGCGAGGCGAAGAAGAAGATCACCATCCAGGCGATGGTCTGCCCCTGCGCGCTGAGCGCGCCGATCGAGAATAGATAGCCTGACAGCGCCAGCAGCAGGCCTGACATGCCATAGGTGAACATGATCATGGTGCGGCGGCCGAGCGTATCGAAGAGACGGCCGAGCAGCAGCGGGCCGAGGAAGTTGCCGGCGGCGAAGGGTAGCAGGTACCAGCCGACGTGATCGGCGCTGATGCCGTAGAAATCGGTCAACACCAGCGCGAAGGTGAAGAAGATGGCGTTATAGAAAAATGCCTGCGCGCTCATCAGCATGAGGCCGACCAGCGCGCGCTGTCGATAAACCGAGAACAGCGTGTGGATGACCTCGGCGATCGGCGTGTGATCGCGCATCCTCAGGCGGATCTTCGTAAAGCGACCGTCGCTCGTATCCTGGCCGTGTCCAATGACCGAACGCTCGATCTCATCGGCGATCGCATGAGCCTCGTCGGGCCGACCATGGATCATCAACCAGCGCGGACTCTCCGGAATCCACATCCGCATCAACAGCACGACGAGGCCGAGCGTCGCGCCGATCAGATAGGCGAGGCGCCAGCCCATGTCGGGCCCCATCGCGGCAGGATCGAGCAGAACGATGGCTGCCACCGCGCCCATCGCAGCGCCGATCCAGAAGCTGCCGTTGATCACGAGATCGGTCCAGCCGCGATACCGCGCCGGCACCAGCTCCTGGATGGTTGAGTTGATCGCGGTGTATTCGCCGCCGATACCGGCACCGGTGAGGAAACGGAACACCGCGTAGCTCGCCACATCCCATGACAGAGCCGTCGCAGCCGTCGCCGAGAGGTAGAGCGCAAGCGTGATGAAGAACAATTTCTTGCGGCCGATGCGATCGGTAAGCCAGCCGAAGCCGAGCGCACCCAGCACCGCGCCGGCGAGATAGGCGGAATTGGCAATGCCGAGATCGAGATTGGAAAAATGCAGCGAGGGACTCTGCTTCAGCGCGCCCGAGAGCGCGCCGGCCAGGGTCACCTCGAGCCCGTCGAGGATCCAGGTGATGCCGAGCGCGAGCACGACGCGCGTGTGAAAGCCGCTCCACGGCAGCGCGTCGAGCCGCGAGGGGATGCTGGTCTCGACGATGCGATCCGTCGCCACCGCCGAGATCGCAGGTCCATAATTCAGCGCTGGGCTTTCCTGCAATTCCATCGCGTTGTTGCGTCTGATCAATGGAAGCGGCCCCGGTTCACATGGCGTGGACGGGGTCGATCCGATCATGGGGGTGCGGCATTCCGCCTGCCTGCGACAACGTCTGCCACGAGGTCGAGTTCCCTTGGGAACAGCCTCCAAGAACATCCGTTTCCGATGGAGCTGCAAGGAGTTGACGCATGGCTCAGGTCAGAAAGACGACACATTCGCGGAAGACAGGCGCGAGCAGCACCGCGCGCCGCAAGGCCAGCACGACACGCAAGAGGTCAAGCCGCCGCGCAGCACCGAAGCGATGGTCGCAACGTGTGACGAAGGAGAGCAACGCGCTCGATCTCAAGCACGGTGTGTTCAAGCTCAAGGACCCCAGGAAAATCGCGGGCTCCCTGAAGCGCTCGGCCGAGCACAGCTCGCGCCGCAAGACCGGCGCCTATCGCTCTGCGCTGTCGATGCTGACGTTCTACATCAACCGCGCCGGCAAGACGCTACCGAAGACGCAGCGCACGCGACTGGAGCGCGCAAAGGTGGAGCTGAAGCGGGCTTTCGGGAAGGAGTGAGTTTCAGAGCTCCGCAGTCGTCCTGGACAAGCGAAGCGCTGATCCAGGACCCATCATCACAAGACGTGGTTTGGCGAAGACTCGGAGTTACCCGCTTCGCGCAGCAACGGTTTCCGGGGGGAATGGGTCCTGGCCTTGGCCAGCACGACGACGGAGGAAGTGGCGCGGTCCGAGCGTCACGCCGCGCGGATATTGGCCATGAAGCGGTCGAGTTCGGCGCGCAGGCGGGTGCTTTCGCTCGACAGCGTCTTGGCCGAGTTCAGCACCTCTTCCGAGGCCGAGCCGGTCTCGGCGGCGCCGCGGTTGACCTCGCCGATATCGGTGGCTGCGGTCTGGGTGCCCTGCGCGACGGTCTGGACGCTGCGGGCGATCTCCTGCGTCGCCGCGCCCTGCTGCTCGACGGCGCTCGCGATCGAGGTCGAGATCGACGAGATCTGGCCGATGGTCGCGCCGATCTGCTTGATCGCGGCAACCGATTCGGCCGTGGCGCCCTGCATGCCGGTGATATGCGAGGAGATTTCATCGGTCGCCTTCGCCGTCTGGCTCGCCAGCGACTTCACTTCGCTCGCAACCACGGCAAAGCCGCGGCCGGCCTCCCCGGCGCGCGCCGCCTCGATGGTGGCGTTGAGCGCCAGAAGATTGGTCTGCTCGGCAATCGCCGTGATCAGCTTGACGACCTCGCCGATCTGCTGGGCGGCATGCGACAGCTTGCCGATGCGGCCGTCGGTCTCCTTGGCCTGCACCACGGCGGCCTCGGCGATCCGGCTGGAATCGCGGACCTGGCGGCCGATCTCCTCGACCGAGGCCGAGAGCTCTTCGGTCGCGGTCGCAACCGACTGCATGTTGGAGGACGCCTGCTCGGAGACGCCGGCGACCTGGCTCGACAGGCTCTGCGTGGTCTCGGCGGTGCGGGTCAGCGTGGAGGCTGCCGATTCCAGCTGCACGGCGGAAGCCGAGACGTTGGAGACGATGGCGCCGACCGCGTTCTCGAAATCGTCGGCGAAGCGAATCAGCTCGGCGCGCCGGCTTGCAGCCTGCTCCCGGTTCTGGGCTTCGCTGGCGGCGGCATCGCGCTCGGCCTTGGCCACCGCCTGAACCTTGAACTCCTCGACCGCTCCGGCCATCTCGCCGATCTCGTCCTTGCGGCCAAGACCCGGCAGCACCACGTCGAAATTGCCCGAGGCCAGCTCCCGCATCGCCTTGCACATCGCAATCATCGGACGCGAGATGCCGGTACCGAGCAGGAAGGCGAGGACCGCCCCCAGCAGCGTGCCGCCGACGGCGAGCATCAGCACCAGTTGCTCGGTCTGCCCGATGGTTGCTTCCGATTCCGCCTCCAGCCGCTGCTGTTCGGCAATGAGGTCCGCCTTCATGGCGGTGGCGCCCTGAAGGATGGCGCCGGCCGAGCCGCTCATTTCGGTCACGAGCTCATCGACCAGCTTGGCGTTGGCGATCAGCTTCTCCAGCGCTTCCCGATAAGCCCCCAGCAGCGCCTTGGCGTCCTTCAGCCCGGCGACGATCTTGTCGTCCATGGAATAGATCGCACCGAGCGAGTTCTCGACGAATTTCAGCCGCGCCAGCGCGCTTGCCGCGACCGCCTGGTCGGAATTGAGGATGAAATTGCTCGCGGCGGAGCTTGCGGTCTGGAACTGGGCATTGACCTGCTTGGTGCCGAACTCGATCGCCTGCGCCTCCGCGTCGGAGGCGTTGTTGCCGATGTCATCGAGCTTGTATTTCAGGAGATTGGCGTTGCGCTGGAGCTGGTTCTGGACCAGCAGCACGCTGTCACGCTTGGCCTGCAGGATCTTGGCAAACGTCGCGGAGAAGTTGGAAAACTCCTTGGCGAGCTTGTTGAGGCCCTCTTGCCGCGCCGGCTTCTTGGCGTTCTTGATGGCCAGGTCGATCGCGCTCTTGAGGCTGGCTTCTGCCTCCAGCGCCGCCTTGGCGTCGTCCTCCTTGCCGGTAACGACAAAGTAGCGGGCAGCCGAACGATAGGCGAGCAGCTCGCGGTCGATGTTGCGGGCAAGGTCGGCCTCGGAAACGCTGGTGCGGTAGGACCCGACCCCGGAGGAAACCCGCTCAAAGCCGAAATATGAGAAGGCCATGCTGCCGGCGGAGATCACCAGCACTGCGGCAAAGCCCAGGATGATCTTGGTACGGAACCTGAGAGCCGGAATTAGTGTTCGCTTCGACGGCGACCCGATACGCCCGGACATTCCCACCCCCATTTTCATTCAGCCGCGACCGGGAGGCGCCCCGCCCCAGACCTGGATGCGCAAAACTAAGGCACAATCGATAAGGGGCGGTAAACTCAGTGCATCTCCTGATTCCGAAGTCATCGGGCCAAGGCTGACCGGCTACAAAAAGGCGACGGCTGGCATCCCATGGTTAGACAGGCCGCGCCGTCCGGGTCCAGCGGCTCGGTGGCAACTCATTGCACGCCCTTCTGGATCAATGACTTTTCCATGACGCCGGCGACCAAAATCCCAGTTGCAAAGTTCCGGGTCGCCGGTCTCTAATTGGAAACAATCAAAATCAATCCCGGGAGGACTTCACCGTGTCTACTGTCAAACTGACGGTCAACGGCAAGGCCGTTGCCGTTGACGTCGAGGACCGCACGCTGCTGGTCCAGCTGCTGCGCGACCACCTCAACCTCACCGGCACCCATGTCGGCTGCGACACCAGCCAGTGCGGCGCCTGCGTCGTCCACATGGACGGCCGTGCGGTGAAATCCTGCACCATGCTGGCGGGACAGGCAGACGGCGCGAGCGTCACCACGATCGAAGGCATCGCAAAGGGCGACGAACTACATCCGATGCAGGCCGCTTTCCGCGACAATCACGGCCTGCAATGCGGCTATTGCACGCCAGGCATGATCATGTCGGCGATCGACATCGTGCAGCGCCACGGGGGCCAGCTCGACGAGGCCACCGTGCGTCAGGAGCTCGAGGGCAATATCTGCCGCTGCACCGGCTACCACAACATCGTCAAGGCCGTGCTGGATGCGGCCGGTCGCATGAAGGTTGCGCAGGCGGCCGAGTAAAGGCCGCAGCGAGCAAGAAAATCACTGGCGCTTTCGATGGAAAGCGCGGGTCAACAAATTCCGGTCGGGAGGACCAGACATGGGTGTTGAAGGCATCGGCGCACGCGTGCTGCGCAAGGAAGACAAGCGTTTCATTACCGGCAAGGGCCGCTACGTCGACGATATCAAATTGCAGGGCATGACCCATGCGTATTTCATTAGAAGTCCGCACGCGCACGCCAAGGTGAAGGGGATCGACTCTTCCGCCGCGCTGAAGATGCCGGGCGTTGTCGCGGTGCTCACGGGACAGCAGCTCGTCGACGACAAGGTCGGCAACCTGATCTGCGGCTGGGCCATCACCTCCAAGGACGGCAGCCCGATGAAGATGGGTGCATGGCCGGCGATGGCGCCGGAGACGGTGCGCTTCGTTGGACAGGCCGTCGCTGTCGTGATCGCCGAGAGCAAGAATCTGGCGCGCGACGCGGCGGAAGCCGTCGTCGTCGATTACGAAGAGCTTCCGGCGGTCGCCGACATGCACGCTGCCATCAAGCCCGGAGCACCGCAGCTTCACCCCGAAGCCCCCGGCAACCAGGTCTACGACTGGGTGATCGGCGACGAGAGTGCGGTGGATGCAGCCTTCTCGAAGGCCGCCAATGTGGTCAAGCTCGACGTCACCAACAACCGCCTCGCGCCCAACGCGATGGAGCCGCGCGCGGCGATCGCCGATTACGACGCGGCGGAGGAGCATTTCACGCTCTACACGACGTCGCAGAACCCGCACGTCGCTCGCCTCGTGCTGTCGGCGTTCTACAACATTGCCCCCGAGCACAAGCTGCGCGTGATCGCGCCCGACGTCGGCGGCGGCTTTGGCTCGAAGATCTTCATCTATCCCGAAGAGATGGTGGCGCTGTGGGCCTCCAAGAAGGTCGGCCGTCCCGTGAAATGGACCGGCGACCGCACCGAGGCCTTCCTCACCGACGCGCATGGCCGTGACCACGTGACCCATGCCGAGATGGCCTTCGACGCCAACAACAAGATCACCGGGTTGAAAGTGAAGACCTACGCCAATTTCGGCGCCTACATGTCGCTGTTCTCGTCGTCGGTGCCGACCTATCTCTACGCAACGCTCCTGTCCGGCCAGTACAACATCCCGGCGATCCATGCCGAGGTGATCGGGGTCTACACCAACACCACGCCGGTCGATGCCTATCGCGGCGCCGGCCGCCCCGAGGCCAGCTATCTGCTCGAGCGGCTGATGGAAACGGCAGCGCGGCAATTGAACGTCGATCCGGCCGCACTGCGCCGGACCAACTTCATCACTCAGTTTCCGCACCAGACGCCTGTCATCATGGCCTATGACACCGGCGACTTTAATGCTTCGCTCGATGCGGCGATGAAGGCGATCGACTATGCCGGCTTCCCTGCCCGCAAGGCACAAGCAAAGGCACAAGGCAAGCTGCGCGGCATCGGCGTATCCTGCTACATCGAGGCCTGCGGCATCGCGCCGTCAAAGGCCGTCGGCAGCCTGGGTGCCGGCGTCGGCCTGTGGGAATCGGCTGAGGTGCGCGTCAACCCGGTCGGCACCATCGAGATCCTGACCGGCTCGCACAGCCACGGCCAGGGTCACGAGACCACCTTCTGCCAGCTCGTCGCCGATCGCTTGGGCGTTCCCATCAGCCAGGTCTCGATTGTCCATGGCGATACTGACAAGGTGCAGTTCGGCATGGGCACCTATGGCTCGCGCTCGGCGGCCGTAGGTCTCACTGCGATCCTGAAGGCAATGGAGAAGATGGAATCCAAAGCCAAGAAGATTGCCGCGCATGCGCTGGAGGCTTCCGAGGCCGACATCGTCATCGAGAACGGCGAGTTCAAGGTCACGGGCACCGACAAGGCGATCGCCTTCCCGATGGTCGCGCTCGCGGCCTACACCGCGCACAATCTGCCTGAAGGAATGGAGCCCGGCCTGAAGGAAAGCGCCTTCTACGACCCGACCAACTTCACCTTCCCGGCCGGCGCCTATATCTGCGAGCTCGAGGTCGATCCCGGCACCGGCAAGACGTCCTTCGTCAACTTCGTCGCGGCCGACGATTTCGGCCGGCTGATCAACCCGATGATCGTCGAGGGACAGGTTCATGGTGGACTCGCCCAAGGCATCGGGCAGGCGCTGCTCGAGCACGCGATCTACGATGCCAACGGCCAGCCGGTCACGGCCTCGTTCATGGATTACTCCATGCCGCGCGCCGACGATCTGCCCTCGTTCAATCTCTCCCACACCACGACGCTGTGCCCAGGCAATCCCCTGGGCATCAAGGGTTGCGGTGAGGCCGGCGCGATCGGCGCTTCTGCAGCCGTGATCAACGCGATCACGGATGCGATCGGCAAGAACAATCTGGAAATGCCCGCAACCCCGGACAGGGTGTGGCGCACGATCCACGCGGCTTAAGAGGGAGGAACGAAGATGTACCAAACCACCTATCATCGGGCTTCCTCGGTCGAAGAAGCCGTGAGCCTGTTCGGCAAGAGCAGCGAGGCGAAATTTCTCGCCGGCGGACAGACACTGCTGCCGGTCATGAAACAGCGGCTTGCCAGTCCCTCCGACGTGATCGACCTCGGCAGGATCAAAGAGTTGCAGGGCATCGAGCTGTCAGGCGATACGCTGACAATCAAGGCCGCCACGACCTATTACGACATCATGCAGAATGCCGATGTGAAGAAGGCGATCCCCGCGATTGCCTATCTCACCTCGGTGCTCGGCGACCCTGCCGTGCGCTATCGCGGCACGATCGGCGGCTCGATTGCCAACAACGATCCTGCCGCAGACTTTCCGGCCGCGCTGCTGGCGCTCGGCGCGACCGTAAAGACCAATAAGCGATCGCTTGCGGGGGAGGATTTCTTCCAGGGCCTGTTCACCACGGCGCTCGAAGACGGCGAGATCATCACCGCTGTGTCGTTCCCGGTTCCGGCAAAAGCGGGTTACGAAAAAATGCGGCACCCGGCCTCGCGCTTCGCACTGACCGGTGTGTTCGTCGCGCAGACCAAGTCCGGCGAGGTTCGGGTGGCCGCCACCGGCGCCTCGCAGTCTGGTGTGATGCGCGTGCCCGCAATCGAAGCCGCGCTGAAGGCGAACTGGTCGCCATCGGCGCTCGACAGCGTCAGTATTTCTGCAAGCGGATTGCTGGCTGACATCCACGGCACGGCCGAGTACCGGGCCAACCTCGTCAAAGTGATGGCGCAGCGCGCGGTAGCCGCGGCTGGGTGACGTTCGCGCTTCAGCGCCTCGACGCAATTTTTCCGCGGCGCGCACTTCGGTGCGCGCCGCTTTTATTATGCGCCCATGCATGAAAAGCGCTTGCCTCGTTCGGTGTAAGGCGGGAAAAGTTAATTGACCAATTAACTCGATAGAGGAAACGTCCAGGCGAATGCGCTCATCGCGCACGCGCGCTGCGATCCGAGGAAACAACAACGTGCTCGACAAACCAGCCCAAAACTCCTCCGTCCGCACCTCCGGCCCGCTGTCGGGCTTTCGCATCGTCGAATTCGCCGGCATCGGACCCGGCCCGTTCGCCTCCATGATGCTGGCCGACATGGGCGCCGACGTCGTCACGCTCGATCGCGTCGGCGCGAGGAAGAGCATGAAGTCGGTGGCGGGCCGCGGCCGCAAGGTGATCGAGCTCGACCTCAAGGACAAGGCGGCGATCGCGCAAGTGCTCGACCTGCTGGCCAGCGCCGATGCGCTGGTCGAAGGCTTCCGTCCCGGCGTGATGGAGCGGCTCGGGCTCGGGCCGGACGTGGTGCTCGCGCGCAACCCCAAGCTGGTCTATGGCCGCATGACGGGCTGGGGCCAGGAAGGCCCGCTTGCCAACGCCGCCGGCCACGACATCAACTACATCTCCATCACCGGTGCGCTCGCCGCGATCGGCACCAAAGAGGCACCGGTGCCGCCGCTCAACCTGGTCGGCGATTTCGGCGGCGGCGCGCTTTATCTCGTCGTCGGCGTGCTGGCCGCACTGCTGGAGGCGCAGAGATCCGGCAAGGGCCAGGTGGTCGATGCCGCGATGTGCGACGGCGCGGCGTCGCTGATGTCGTTCTTCTTCGATATGACCACGATGGGACGCTGGACCGAGGAGCGCAGCCAGAACTTCCTCGACGGCGGCGCGCATTTCTACGGCGTCTACGAATGCGCCTGCGGCCATTTCGTCTCGATCGGCTCGATCGAGCCGCAATTCTACGCGCTGCTGCGCCTGCATGCGGGCCTGACCGACGCCGATTTCGACGCGCAGATGGATCGGAACGCCTGGCCGGCGCTGAAGGAGAAGCTGAAGGCGGTGTTCAAGAGCAAGACGCGCGAAGACTGGTGCAAGATCATGGAAGGCACCGACATCTGCTTCGCGCCGGTGCTGACCATGTCGGAAGCCACGCAATACCCGCACATGGTCGCGCGCAACGTCTTCATCGAGCGCCATGGCGTGAAGCAGCCCGCGCCCGCGCCGCGCTTCTCGCGCACACCCTCCACGGTTCGCGAGCCGGAAGCGGCGGAGATCGGTGCGGTCACGAAGGCGTGGAAGGCAGCGAAGTAGCCTCAGCGCACGAATCCGTAGGGTGAAAAAGGCGCATAGCGCCGTGCCCACCATCTCTCGGAGATCGCTACAGAACTGGTGGGCACGCTTACGCTTGCCCACCCTACGGCACTGAGCTATGCCGCGCTGTCCACCTTCAACACCCCGCGCCGGATCTGATCCTCCTCGATCGATTCGAACAGAGCCTTGAAATTGCCCTCGCCGAATCCATCGTCGCCCTTGCGCTGGATGAATTCGAAAAAGATCGGCCCGATCGCGTTGGCCGAGAAGATTTGCAGCAGCACCTTGGTCTGACCGCCCTCGACCACACCCTCGCCGTCGATCAAAATGCCGTTGGTCTTGAGACGTGCGACGTCCTCGCCGTGTTTGGGCAGGCGCGCGTCGATCTTCTCGAAATAGGTATCGGGCGGAGGCGGCATGAAGGGCAGGCCGGCCTCGCGCAGGCCTTCGATGGTTTGGTAGATGTCGCGGCAGCCGCAGGCGATGTGCTGGATACCTTCGCCGCGATAGGTCTTCAGATATTCCTCGATCTGGCCGGAATCGCCGGCATCCTCGTTGATCGGAATCCGGATCTTGCCATCCGGGCTGGTCAACGCGCGCGAGAACAGGCCCGACGCGCGGCCCTCGATGTCGAAGAAGCGGATCTGGCGGAAGTTGAACAGCTTTTCGTAGAAGCCGGCCCAAACATCCATGCGACCGCGATGGACGTTGTGGGTGAGATGGTCGAGATAGAACAGGCCCGCGCCGAACGGCCGCGGATCGCGCGCCCCTAACCATTCGAATTCGGCATCATAGGCCGAGCCGTTGTCCCCATAGCGATCGACCAGATACAGCAGGCTGCCGCCAATACCCTTGATGGCGGGGACGTCGAGCGTCTTTTGCGAGGACGATACGTCGGCCGGCTCGGCACCGAGCGCGATCGCGCGATCATAGGCCGCCTTCGCATCGACAACACGGAACGCCATCGACGGCGCACAAGGGCCGTGCGCGGCGACGAAGTCGTGACCGTGGGTGCCGGGCTCTTCGTTGACGAGATAATTGATGTCGCCTTGGCGATAGACCGTGATCTTCTTCGCCTTGTGGCGCGCCACGGCCGTATAGCCCATCAGCTTGAACAGCGCGTGCAACTCTTCCGGGTTGGGATGCGCATATTCGACGAACTCGAACCCGTCGGTTCCCATCGGATTGTCGGCGCTGATCCTGGCCGGCGGCGCATCGTGCGGAAACGGACCCATGGTGTTCTCCCAAATTGCTGCTGGGCAGAACTATCCTTCATGTAGCGCGCAATGAGCGTGCAAATCCGCCGCTATTTCTCTATCTTACACACGATCCATGCACAGAATGGGCGAAATACGCATGATCTCAGTTGATGCCTTCGACCTCAAGATTCTCGACGCACTCCAGGACGATGGCCGCCTCACCAACCAGGAGCTCGCCGGCCTCGCTGGCCTCTCTGCCTCACAATGCTCGCGGCGTCGGATGCGGCTTGAAGAGGAGAAGGTGATCGCGGGCTACCACGCTGATCTCTCCAGCGAGACGCTCGGCTTCAGCGTGGTCGCCTTCATCCAGGTGACGCTGGCGACGCACTCGCCGGACAACGCCAAGCGCTTTCGCGCGCTGGTCAATCGAATCGACGAAATCCAGGAGGCCTATTCGCTCACCGGCGATGCCGACTATGTGCTGAAAGCCGTGCTGCGCGACCTCAAGGGTCTCTCCAACCTCGTCAACGACGTCCTGATGCCGCATCAGAGCGTCGCGCATGTGCGCTCCTCAATCGTGCTCGACAGGCTGAAGGAGAGCACGCGGCTGCCGCTCAAGGAGATCAAGCCCGGCTGAAATCGAGGGAAATCCGGCATTCGTGCTAGGCATGGGATCTGCGATGATTGAGGCCAGTCCGCGGAGATTCGACCATGGCCCTCCAGCTTCGACCGAATTGCGAATATTGCGACCGCGACCTGCCGCCGAATGCAATCGAGGCGCGGATCTGCTCCTATGAATGCACGTTCTGCGCGCACTGCGTCGAGACCAAGCTCTTCAATGTCTGCCCAAACTGCGGCGGCGGCTTTATGCCGCGCCCGATCCGCCCCACGCAAGAATGGCGGCCGGGCGTCTGCACGACCAGGCAGGCGCCCTCCGACAAGCGGGTGCATCTGAAGTACAGCCTGGAAGATGTCGCTGCGCATTGCGCGAGGATACGCGAGGTGCCGCCGGAGAAGCGGTGAACTCTCTCCGCGCCGTCATTGCGAGGAGCCCTTGCGACGAAGCAATCCAGACTGCCGCCATGGAAAGATTCTGGATTGCTTCGCGGAGCCTGTCATCGGGCCGCGCTTCGCGCGGACCCGTTGGCTCGCAATGACGGAGAATGTGGATAGAGCCTCGCGCCACGCTCCCCAGTTATTCCGCCGCCAGAATCGTCCCCTCCACTTCGCCAAACCCCACGCGATAGCCATTGCCCTGGCACCAACCGCGCATGACGAGAGAATCGCCGTCCTCCAGGAAGGAGCGTTTGGCGCCGCCGGGCAATTCCACGGGCTCGGTGCCGTTCCAGCTGATTTCCAAGAGGCTGCCGCGCTGGTTCTTCTCCGGGCCGGAGATGGTGCCGCTCCCAAGGAGATCGCCGACGTTCATGGCGCAACCGCTGGAGGCGTGGTGCATGAGCTGCTGCACCGACGACCAGTACATGTACTTGAAATTGGTGCGGCTGATGCTGGCGGGGGCGTTGGCACCGGCGGTGCGCAAGGACACGTCGAGCGCGATGTCGTAGTTCTGCGGCTTGCTCTGCTTGAGATAATCGAGCGGCGCCGGCTCCTGCTCCGGCCCCTTCAGCCGGAATGGCTCCAACGCTTCGCGCGTCACGACCCATGGGCTGATCGAGGTTGCGAATGCTTTTGCCAGGAACGGGCCAAGCGGCACATATTCCCATTGCTGGATATCGCGCGCGCTCCAGTCGTTGAGCAGCACGAACCCGAAGATCATCTCCTCGGCCTGGCTCTCGGTGAGCATGCCGCCCATCGGCGACGGCTGGCCAACGACGACGCCCATCTCCAGCTCGAAGTCGAGCCGCTTGCACGGCGCGAAGCTCGGCAAGTCCACATTCGGCGGCTTCAGCTGCCCCCGCGGGCGCTTCACCTTCGTGCCTGACACCACGACGGTCGAAGCTCGGCCATTATAAGCGATCGGCATATGTAGCCAGTTCGGCTGGAGCGCATTGTCCTTGCCACGGAACATCACGCCGACATTCGTGGCGTGCTCCTTGGAGGAATAGAAGTCGGTGTAGCCGGAGACGGTGAAGGGCAGATGCAGTTTTGCATCGCGCATCGGCACGAGCGCCTGCTTGCGCAGCTCCTCGTTGTCGCGCAGCTCCGGATGATCGTGGCGCAGGAGCTCACTGATCCGCGCCCGCGTCTTGGACCAGACGTTTGGTCCCAGCGCCATGAACGGATTGAGCGAGGCTCCGGAGAACACGCCGAGTGGACTGATATCGAGCCGCGAGTCCTGCTCGAGCTCCCAGAGATCGAGCACGTAGTTGCCGATCGCGACGCCCACGCGCGGCGTCGGATTGGCCGCAGTCGAGAACACACCATACGGCAGGTTCTGGATCGGAAAGTCCGAGGCGGGCTCGATGTCGATAAAGGAGCGGAGGCTGGGTTCGTTGGGGTGAGGCATAGGTTTTCCGTGGCGCAGCGGTGACGGTGTCACCCTCCCCTGGAGGGGGAGGGTCGGCTCATATTGAGCGCAGCGAAATATGAGACGGGGTGGGGTGATCTCTCAACACGGGCGGTGTTCCTTGCGGAGAGACCGTCACCCCACCCCGCTACGCATTCCGCTTCGCTGCATGCGTAGCGACCCTCCCCCTCCAGGGGAGGGTAAGAGGCATTACGGCGTGTTCGGATCGAACCGCTTCTCCAGGCCCTTCCAGCAATCGGCGTAATCGTCCTGGAGCGTCGACGACTTCGCCGCATGCGCAGTGACGCGCTGCGGGTAGCGGGTTTCGAACATGAAGGCCATGGTGCCGGTCAGCTTCACGGGTTTCAGCTCGCCGTTGCTGGCGTGCTCGAAGGCGTCGCGATCCGGCCCGTGCGGCAGCATGCAATTGTGCAGGCTGATGCCGCCGGGGACGAAGCCTTGCGGCTTGGCATCGTAGACGCCGTAGATCAGCCCCATGAATTCGCTCATGATGTTCATGTGATACCAGGGCGGGCGGAAGGTGTTCTCGGCGATCATCCAGCGCTCGGGGAAGATCACGAAGTCGATATTCGCGGTGCCCGCGGTCTCGGATGGTGAGGTCAGCACCGTGAAGATCGAGGGGTCGGGATGGTCGAAGCTGATCGCGCCTACGGGAGAGAACGTGCGCAGATCGTACTTGTACGGCGCGTAATTGCCGTGCCAGGCCACGACGTCGATCGGCGAATGGGCGAGCTGCGTCTTGAACAGCGAGCCGCCCCATTTCACGTAGAGCTCGGTCGGCGTGTCCTTGTCCTCGTAGTTTGCGACCGGCGTGAGGAAGTCGCGCGCATTGGCGAGGCAGTTGGCGCCGATCGGGCCGCGCTCCGGCAGTGTGAAAGCGCCGCCATAGTTCTCGCAGAGATAGCCGCGCGCCGGACCGTTCGGGATCTCGACGCGGAACTTGACGCCGCGCGGGATCACCACGATCTCGCCGGGCTCGGCATCGATGCAGCCAAACTCGGTGACGATACGCAGATTGCCCTGCTGAAGTACGAACATCAGCTCGCCGTCGGCATCATAGAAGTGCTGGTCCACCATCGACTTGGTGATGAGGTAGACATGCGCCGCCATGCCGGCCTGCGTGTTGACGTCGCCGGCGGTCGTCATGGTCTGCACGCCCTGCAGGAAGGTCATCTCCTCCTGCGGAATCGGTGCCGGATCCCAGCGCAGCTGCGCGATCGGCAGATCGTATTCATGGCACGGCGCCGAGCGCCACAGCCCGGCATCGATCTTCTCGAAGCGGCCGGAATGCTTCACCGACGGACGAATGCGATAAAGCCAGGAGCGCTCATTGCTGCCGCGGGGCGCCGTGAAGGGCGAGCCGGAGAGCTGCTCGGCATAGAGCCCGTAGGCGCAGCGCTGCGGCGAATTACGTCCAATCGGCAGCGCGCCCGGCAGCGCCTCGGTCTCAAAGCTGTTGCCGAAGCCGGACATGTAGCCCGGCGTCACCTGCGCGGAACTGCGGATGATCTGATCGGGCGAGGTGTTGATGTTCATGACTATCCTCCTCCTTGCAGCGCTGCCCACATTTCCTGGTCGCGCTTGTCGGTCCAGATCACAGGATCGTCGATTCCCGACGCTTCGTCATAGGCGCGCGACACGTTGAACGGCAGGCAGTGCTCGTAGATGGCGAAGCTCGAAAATTTCGGATCCATCACCTCGCGCGTCGCCGCCATCGTCTCCTTCAGCGTGCGCCCCTTGGCGACGGAGATCTCCGCGGCCCCATAAAGCGTTGTGACGAAATCACGCGTCATCGCGATGGCCTCGCGCACGGTGGCTGTGCCCTTCAGGGCATCACCGCGGCCCGGCGCGATCGCCTTGGGATTGAAGTTGCGGATCTCGTTCAGCGTCAGCGGCCATTCGCGCAAATGCGCATCACCGCAATAGCAGGCCGAGTGATATTCGATGAGATCGCCGGAAAACATCACCTCGGCGTCCGGCACCCAGGCGACGATGTCGCCGGAGGTGTGGCCGGCACCTAACTGGATCAGGCGCACCTCGCGTTTGCCGAGATAGATCGACATCTCGCCCTCGAAGGTCAGGGTCGGCCAGGTCAGGCCTGGAATGCTCTGCGCATCCTGGAACAGGCGCGGGAAGCGGCCGTATTCGGAATCCCAATCCTGCTTGCCGCGCTCTTCGATCAGCCGATAGGTCTCCTGCGAGGCGACGATGCCTTGCGCCTTGTAGGCGGAGGCGCCAAGCACGCGCACCGCGTGATAGTGCGACAGCACGACATATTTGATCGGCTTGTCGGTCACGGTGCGCACGCGCTCGATCACCTTGTTCGCCATTGCGGGCGTCGCCTGCGCATCGAACACGAGACAGCCGTCGTCGCCGACGATGATTGCGGTGTTGGGATCGCCCTCGGCGGTGAACGCATAGAGATCGGTACCGATCTCGGAGAAGGTGATCTTCTTCTCGGAGAGATCGCCGGTGGATGCGAAGTTCTTCGCCATCAATTCGTCCTTCAAGTCACTGGGTTATTGTTGTTGCTGTTGTTGCTGCTGGCCGTCGATCATGCGCCGCTTTGCAAGCCCGATCGCCTCCCGCAGCACGTCGATGTCGCCGATATGGTTGGCGAGGATCAGCACCAGCGCCGCGTCGAAATCGGCACTCTGCTCGTCGGTGAGCCCGCGATGGGCCTCGACGATGGCGCGAAAGGCATCGTCGGGGCGCGCGAAGTTGGAACTGGTGGAGAGCGGCATCAGAACCTCAATACAAGCCTTCGGCCCGCGCCAGCGCCGCCGCGATCATCGCACGCGTCGGGCGGCGGAAGCGCGCCGCGACATAACCGTCAGGCCTCAGCAGATAGGCGGCGCCCGGCTCGGCGCCGTAGCGTTTCGCGACCAGGCCCGAGGGATCGGCAAGTCCGCCCTCATCTCCAATGCGGATGCCCTTGATGCCATCGGGCACATCGGTCGGCGCGCCATTGCTGAACGACAGCAAGGTGAAGTCCGTTCCACCCTTGCGGAAGGCATCCGTCAGATAGATCTGCTCGCCGGCGCGCGTTGCGACGGGCGCGTCGAGCATGGAACAGCCGGGCGACGGTCCGCCGTGCCACGTATCCGCATCGAGCGAGGACAGCGGGGAGTCGTAGCTGCACGGCACCGAGAGCCGGCCGCCATTGACCATGCGCTTGCCGAACTCGGTCTCCTTGGCGAGCGACAGCACCGCCTTGCGCAGCCGCGCTTCCTGGTGCGAGTTCGGCGCCATGAAATCGGTCGAGCGGGTGGATTCGCGGATGTTCTCGTCAGCCGCCATGCTGCGCTCGGCATGATAGCTCTCGAGCAGGCTCGCGGGCGAAGTCCCGCGCAGCACACGGTCGAGCTTCCAGGAGAGATTCTCGGCGTCCTCGAGTCCCGAGTTCGCGCCGCGTGCGCCGAAGGGCGAGACCTGGTGAGCGGAATCGCCGGCAAAAATCACGCGGCCGTGGATGAACCGGTCCATCCGCCGGCATTGAAATTTATACAGCGAGATCCACTCGAACTCGAACTTGTCGTGCCCGAGCATGCGCGCGATGCGCGGCCGCACGTTTTCCGGCTTCTTCTCGACGACGGGATCGGCGTCGCGATTGAGCTGGAGATCGATGCGCCAGACATCATCAGGCTGCCGGTGCAAGAGCGCCGAACGTCCGGCATGGAACGGCGGATCGAACCAGAACCAGCGTTCAGTCGGGAATTCCGCGGTCATCTTGACGTCGGCAATCAGGAACTGGTCCTCGAACACCTGTCCCGCGAATTCGGCGCCGACCATCTGCCGCAGCGAGGAGCGCGCGCCGTCGCAGGCAATGACATATTGCGCGTGCAGCCGATAGGCGCCCTCGGGCGTTTCGATCGTCAGCGCGACGGCATCGTTGCGCTGCTCCAGCGCCGTCACCTTGTTGCGCCAGCGCAGGTCGATCGCAGGCAGATCCTGGATACGATCGACCAGATAGGCTTCGGCGTAATATTGCTGAAGGTTGATGAAAGCCGGCCGCTTGTGACCGTCCTCGGGCAGCAGGTTGAACTGATAGAGCTGCGACTCGCCGTGGAAGATCCGGCCGACGCTCCAGACCACGCCCTTCTCGACCATGCGGTCGCCGACTCCGAGCCGGTCCCAATATTCCAGCGAACGCTTGGAGAAGCAGATCGCGCGCGAGCCTTCGCCGATACGATCGGCATCATCAAGAAGAACGACGCGCTGGCCGCGTTGGGCAAGGTCTATCGCCAGCGACAGCCCGACCGGACCCGCACCGACGACCACGACCGGATGCGCGGCCGGGTCCTGGCCCGAACGATCCTGATCGGGGTGGCGTTGGTAGCCGAACTGGGATTTGGCGTGCGCCATGCACTAACCTCGGCTCTGGTCAGGAGAGGACTGATCTGCTAGATAGTCTCACGTGCAACTATTTTGGACCGGAGCCGGCCGGCCGTCAACCGAATTCGGAGCGCTCTGCTTGGCAAGGACATCCAGTGACATCGCGCTGAGGACACGCGAAGCCGAAGAGGCTTCATCGCGGCCAAAGCCTCGGCTCGATCTGTTCAAGTTCGTGCCGTTCCGCCTCAACCGGCTCGCCGCGGAGGTGAGTTCCGCGCTCGCGGTGGAATATCAGGAACGGCATGGCCTCGATATTCCGGCGTGGCGCGTGATCGCCACGCTCGGCTTTCGCAACGATGCCTGTAGCGCGCAATTCATCTCGCAATGCACCCGCACGCACAAATCGACCATCAGCCGTGCGGTGACGACGCTGCTGCAGCAGGGCTTGATCGAGCGGGTCGAGAACGAAGCCGATCGCCGCGAATTTCGCCTGCAACTGACGAAGAAGGGCCGCGCGCTCTATGAAGAGCTGTTCCCGCAATTGCTGCGACGGGAAGACGAGATCCTCGCCTGCCTTTCCGCGCAGGAGCGCAAGCAGCTCTCGGCTTTGCTCGGCAAGATCGAAGAGAGCCTCGACCTGATCCAGACCAGCGAAGAGGCGGACGCCAAGCAGGCGTATTAGGCGATGCTGTCATTCCGGGGCGCCGCGACAGCGGCGAACCCGGAATGACGCTACCGCGTCACTTCGCAAACGATCTCGTCGGCGGCAGGTGCAGCGCCCAGGCATCGATCTTGTCGCTGGCGCGTGGATAGATCTCCGTCACGATCGGATCATGACCGGGAATGAATCGATCAGGGTGACCGGCGAGGCGCTCGATCGTCTCCCAGCCTTGCGCCATGTCGCCGACATTGTAGACGATCGGGAATGGGCTCTTGCGCTGAAGATTGGCGTAGTAATGCGCGGCATCGGACGCCAGCACCACCGGTCCGCGCGCGGTCTCGACCCTGACGACCTGCAAGCCGTCGGAATGGCCGCCGACCCGATGCACGGTCACGCCGGGCGCGACCTCGCCGTCGCCCGAATAAAACGTAACGCGCTCGCCATAGACATGGCGCACCATCTGCGTGACGTGCTCGACCGAGAACGGATGGCGCAAGAGGCCATTGCACATGCAGCGGCCGGTCGCGTAAGCCATCTCGCGCTCCTGGAGATGGAAGCGCGCATGCGGGAAGCGATCGAGATTGCCGGCATGGTCGTAATGCAGATGCGTCACGATGACATCGCGAATCGCGGCCGCGGCGACACCAAAGCGCTCCAGCGCGTCAACAGGATTGAGCGTCAGCTTGCGTGCCCGCGCGCTCGCCTCCTCGGCGTTGAAGCCGGTATCGACCAGGATGTCGCGGTCGCCGCCGCGGATCAGCCAGACGAAGTAATCGAGGTCCTGTGCCGCGCTGTCATGCGGGTCGGGCACGAGGAAGTTCATGTGAGGAGTGCGCGGCGACATCGTCGCATAGCGCAGTGCGTAGATCTCGTAGACGTTTCCCATGCCTCTGCTCTTTGTTTTTTTCTGAGTGGACCTGCGGGACGAGCCGGCGCACCAAGCCATTGTCCGCAGCAAAGGTCAAACACCTGGGGTTGCGACGGCCGCGGTCCTGCAATGTGAGAGCAATCACATTTTCGTCGCCCTGGCTGCCCTAACATCCCGCAGATAGGATCGCACCAGATGCATCGAGCACAACCATGACAGCCCCCTTTATTCCACTCGAAGCGTGCCTATGCCTTTGGGTCGATCGTCGCAATAAAGCCGAATGTCCAAGCGGTTGACGCCCCCTGTCCCCGGTTTGATAATGCCTAAAGCGTAAGTTAAGGTCGCCGCGGCGCAAGCTGGAACGGCGCCTTTTTGGCTGGACCGCGCTGATTATGAAAATTCGCTTCCTTTTTCTGCTGCCCCTGCTCATCTCGCTTATCCCGACTGCTCCGACGCTTGCGGCTGGCGACCGCTTTGCGCTGGTGATCGGCAACGCCAAATATCCGGATGCGGATGCCCCGTTGAAGGAACCGATAAACGATGCGCGCGACGTCGCCGACGAGCTCAAGCGCGACGGCTTTTCCGTCGAGATCGGCGAGAACCTGACCGGCGACGGCATGCGCCGCGCCTTCGAGAAGCTCTACGGTAAGATCAAGCCGGGTTCGGTGGCGCTGGTGTTCTTCAGCGGGTTCGGCATCCAGTCCGCGCGTCAAAGCTATTTGCTGCCGGTCGATGCGCAGATCTGGACCGAATCCGACGTGCGCCGCGACGGTTTCAGCCTGGAGAGCGTGCTTGGCGAGCTCAACACCCGCGGTGCCGGTGTCAAGATCGCGCTGATCGATGCCTCCAGGCGCAACCCGTTCGAGCGCCGGTTCCGCAGCTTCTCGGCCGGCCTGACCCCGGTCATCGCGCCGAATGGCACCCTGGTGATGTATTCGGCGGCGCTGGCCTCGGTGGTCTCGGATGCCGGCGGCGAGCACAGCCTGTTCGTCCAGGAGCTGCTGAAGGAAATTCGCGTCCCCGACCTAATGGCCGAGGAGACGCTGAACCGCACCAAGATGGGCGTTACCCGCGCCTCGCGCGGCGAGCAGGTGCCATGGATATCCTCTTCATTGGCTGAAGATTTCTCGTTCATTCCGGGGGCCGGCGGATCGCGGCCGTCGACGACGCCACCACCGGCGCCGCCGGCCGTGGTCGCCAACAACCCGCCGCCGGCATCACCCGCGCCGCCGACACCGCCTCCGCCGACGAAGCCGGCCGACACGGTTGCGGCGCCTGCACCACCCCCTCCTTCTGCACCGGCACCCTCGCCGAAGCCGCAGGTCGAGGCCGCCCTGCCGCCACCGCCGCCGCCCGCGAAGCCGGCTGATCCCGCTCCCGCGCCGAACGCGGACGGCGGGCCGAGCCCCGCCGTCCTGGCTGACGACCCCACGATCAAGAGCCTGACAGCCAAGATTGCCGCCAATCCGGACGACGTGAACGCGCTGTACCGGCGCGGCCAGGTCTATGCCAGCAAGGGCGCCTACAACCTCGCCATCAAGGATTTCGACGATACGCTCCGCATCAACGCGAAGGACGTCGAGGCGCTGAACAACCGCTGCTGGACCCGCACCGTGGTCGGCGACCTTCAGGGCGCACTCAAGGATTGCAACGAGGCGCTGCGGCTGCGGCCGAACTTCGTCGATGCGTTGGACAGCCGCGGGCTCGTCAACCTGAAATCGGGAGCGGTCAAGAACGCCATCGCCGATTTCGACGCGGCCCTGAAGATCAATCCCCGCCTGACCTCCTCGCTCTACGGACGCGGCCTTGCCAAGCAGCGCAACGGCTCCGCCCAGGAAGGTGCGCTCGACATCGCCAATGCCAAGGCGATGGATCCGAACATCGTTCAGGAATTCGCAAGTTACGGAGTGCGTTGATATTTTTTTGAGTTGAGGGAAGACGCGCCTCGAACCTTGAACAGCCCAGGGAAGACTAATGGGCGGATGCCGCAAGGGGGCTTTCCCGAGGGCTTATTGCAGGAATTTGGAAACGCGCGAGCTGGCCGCGCAGGAGGGACTGCTATGAGATTGGCTGCAAAGGGACTTACCGCGATCCTGTCCATCATCACCATCGGCGCCGCTCTGTCGCTGCCGGCTTCGCCCGCCGTCGCGGGCGACGAAAGCAACAGCAAGAACGTCACCGAGGACGAGATCGTCCGCGCGCTCGCGCCGCCGGCAAAGAAGCCTTTGACGCGCGGCCTCTCGATCGCTCCGCAGGCCGATCCCGCGCCGAACGCGGCGGAGACCAAGCTGATCCAGTCCGTGCGTGGCCGCTCGACGCGTTCGCTGTCGTCGACCGAGCGCGAGGAAATCGCCTCGGTCGCCAAGGACAAGCCGAACATCGATCTCGAGATCACGTTCGACTACAACTCCGCCAATATCAGCGCCAAGTCCATGCCGTCCGTGCAGGCGCTCGGCCGGGCGCTGACGAGCCCCGACCTCAAGGGCTCGACCTTCGTGGTCGCCGGTCACACCGATGCCGCAGGCGGCGAAGCCTACAACCAGGACTTGTCGGAGCGCCGCGCCGATTCGATTAAGCGCTACCTCGTCGACAAGTACGGCATCTCCGCGACCGACCTCGTCACCGTCGGCTACGGCAAGAGCAAGCTGAAGGATCCGAACCAGCCGATGGCGGAGGTCAACCGCCGCGTGCAGGTCGTCAACATGGAAAACAAGACCACCGCATCCAAGTAAGCACGACGCAATCCTTTGCAGTGACAAGTCGTGATGTGGTGTAACGTCTCGCTTCCAGGGCGCGTCCCGCAGCCTTGCGGGACGCCACTTTATTTCAGGGAAACGCTCTCGATAGGCCTCGTACGGACGGCCGTGAGCCAGGCCAGGATGATCCGGCGATGAACCTTTCCGAATATCTCAAGCCGGCGGGAACGGTGGTGTTCGTCGTGGCGCTCGGCCTCGGCTATTATCTGTTTGAGCATCGGCATCGCCCTGAGGCGAAGGAAACGCCGGGCGAGGCGCTCGTCATCGTGACGAAGTCGACCAATGCCTGCTTCTCCGATCTCGTGCGGGTGACCGGCTTCTTCGTGCCGCGCCGCGAGGCCGTGGTCGTGGCCGACCAGGAAGGCTCTCGGGTTACGGACCTCTTCGTCACCGAAGGCACTGTTGTCACCGATAATCAGGAACTGGCCCGCCTGACCGCGCCGCCGCAGATCCCGGGCCAACCGCAGCGGCCCGGCCCGCAAGGCCCGATCTCGCTGAAGGCGCCCGCGCCGGGCCTCATCACCGAGGTCCGCACCATCGTCGGCGCGCCGGCCTCGCCGCAGGCCGGGCCGATGTTCCGCATCGCCGTCAACAGCGAGATCGAGCTCGACGCCCAGGTCCCGGCGGTTCACATGCCCAAGCTCAGCTCCGGCGCGACCGTGCGCATCAGCCGCGACGACGCGCCCGATCTGATCGGCCGGGTCCGGCTGGTTGCGCCCGAAATCGACCGCACGACCCAGCTCGGGCGCGTCCGCATCAGCGTCACCAACAATCCCTCGCTGAAGGTCGGCGTATTCGCCCGCGCCTCGATCGATGCCAAGCGAAGCTGCGGCGTCTCGATTCCCAAGACCGCGATCGACCATCTCACCGTGCAAGTCGTCAAGGGCAACATTGTCGAGACGCGCAAGGTGCGGGTCGGACTATCGTCCGACAGCGCGACGGAAATCCTGGAAGGGCTCGAGGTCGGCGAAATCGTTGTCGCCGACGCCGGCTCTTCGCTCCATGATGGCGACCAGATCAAAACCATGTTCGCCGATGAACTCGATCGCACGCGGGTACGCTGATGGCTCTCAATATCTCGGCATGGTCGATCCGCAATCCGTTGCCGTCGGTCGTCTTCTCGATCATCCTCCTGATCCTCGGCTGGACCTCCTTCACCAAGCTTGCGGTGACGCGGCTGCCGTCGGCCGACATTCCCGTGATCTCGGTCGCCGTATCGCAATTCGGCGCTGCGCCTGCCGAGCTGGAATCCCAGGTTACCAAGACGGTTGAAGACGCCGTCTCCGGCGTCGAGGGCGTGCGGCACATCACCTCCTCGATCACCGACGGCCTGTCGGTCACCACGATCCAGTTCGCGCTGGAGACCAACACGGACCGCGCGCTCAACGACGTCAAGGACGCGGTGACGCGCGTGCGCTCCAACCTGCCGCAGAACGTCACTGAGCCGCTGATCCAGCGCGTCGACGTCATCGGCCTGCCGATTGTCACCTATGCCGCGATCTCGCCCGGCAAGACGCCCGAGCAGCTCTCCTATTTCGTCGACGACGTGGTCAAGCGCGCGCTGCAGGGTGTGCGCGGCGTCGCCCAGGTCGAGCGCATCGGCGGTGTCGAGCGCGAGATCCTGGTTTCGCTCGACCCCGATCGATTGCAAGCGATGGGGCTGACGGCGGTCAATGTCAGCCAGAGCCTGCGCGGCACCAATGTCGACGTCGCCGGCGGCCGCGCCGAGATCGGCAAGAACGACCAGGCCATCCGCACGCTCGCCGGCGCCAAGACGCTGGGCGATCTTGCCGGCACAATGATCCCGCTGTTCGGCGGCGGCGAGGTCCGGCTCGACGATCTTGGCACCGTCACCGACACCATTGCCGACCGTCGCACCTTCGCCCGCTTCAACGGCGAGCCGGTGGTCGCGCTCGGCATCAAGCGCTCCAAGGGCGCCAGCGACGTGAAGGTAGCCGAGGCCGTGCAAAAGCGCATCGACGCGCTGAAGGCCTCCTATCCCGACGTCGATCTGAAGCTGATCGACACCTCGGTCGAATATACCAAGGGCAATTACCACGCTGCGATCTCGACCCTGTTCGAAGGCGCCATCCTCGCCGTCGTCATTGTGCTCCTGTTCCTGCGCGACCTGCGCGCGACCATCATCGCCGCGATTTCGCTGCCGTTGTCGATCTTCCCGGCGTTCTGGGCGATGGACCTGCTCGGCTTCTCGCTGAACCTCGTCAGCTTTCTCGCCATCACGCTGTCGACGGGTATTCTGGTCGACGACGCCATCGTCGAGATCGAGAATATCGTCCGGCACATGAACATGGGCAAGTCGCCCTACCGTGCCGCGCTGGAGGCCGCCGACGAGATCGGCCTCGCGGTGATCGCGATCTCGCTGACCATCATCGCGATCTTCGCACCCGCGAGCTTCATGTCGGGCATCGCCGGACAGTTCTTCAAGCAGTTCGGCATTACCGTTTCGGTCCAAGTATTCTTCTCGCTGCTCGCGGCCCGCTTCGTCACCCCGGTGCTAGCCGCCTACTTTCTCAAGCACCACACGCATGTGGAGCCGCCGCCCGGTCGCATCTTGCGGTCCTACCATGGGATCGTGGCCTGGTCGGTGAAGCACTATTTTATCACGGTGCTGATCGGGCTCGGCGTCTTCGCCGCCTCGATCTGGAGCATCACGCTGCTGCCGCAAGGCTTCCTGCCGGCGCAGGACAGCGCCCGCTCGCTGCTTGCCCTCGAGCTGCCGCCTGGCACTCAGCTCGCCTACACCGAAAAGGTCACCGAGGACATCGTCGCGCGGCTGCGCAAGCGGCCCGAGGTGAAGAGCATCTTCGTCGACGGCGGGCGCGTCCCGCCGGGCACTCAGGAAGTCCGGCGCGCCGCTCTGATCATCAACTACACGCCCAAGGACAGCCGCGACATTACCCAGCGCGAGCTCGAGTTCTCGATCAGCCAGGAGCTGGAGAACGTTCCCGACATCCGCTTCTGGTTCCTCGACGAGAACGGCCTGCGCGCGATCTCGCTGGTGGTGACCGGTGTGGATCCCAACATCGTCAACAACGTCGCGAGCGAGCTTGCGACGCAGATGAAGCGCATTCCCACCATCTCCAACGTGATCTCGGAAACCTCGCTGGAGCGACCCGAGCTGCGCATCGAGCCGCGCGCCGATCTCGCCGCGCGGCTCGGCGTCTCGACCGAAAGCCTGTCGCAGACCATCCGCGTCGCCACCATCGGCGACGTCGGGCCTGCACTCGCCAAGTTCGACGTCGGCGACCGCCTGGTGCCGATCCGCGTTCAGCTCGAAGACGCCGCGCGCGGCAATCTGAAGACGCTCGAGCAGCTCCGTGTCCCGCTCGGGGAGCACGGCGAGAAGGGCGGCGTGCCGCTCTCGGTCATCGCCGACGTCAAGCTCGACCAAGGCCCCACCAGCATCAACCGCTACGACCGCGAGCGGCAGGCGACCGTTGCGGCCGATCTCGTCGGCTCCGCCGCGCTCGGCGATGCCACCAAGAAGATCTACGACCTGCCGGTGATGAAGAGTCTGCCGAAAGGCGTGAAAGTCTCACCCTCCGGCGACGCCGAAAGCCTGAACGAGCTGTCCGACGGTTTTGCGACCGCGATCACGGCCGGCCTGATGATGGTCTACGCCGTGCTGGTGCTGCTGTTCGGCACTTTCCTCCAGCCGATTACCATCCTGTTCTCGCTGCCGCTCTCGATCGGCGGTGCGATCGCCGCCTTGCTCGTCACCGGCAAGCAGCTCACCACCCCGGTGTGGATCGGCATCCTGATGCTGATGGGGATCGTCACCAAGAACGCAATCATGCTGGTGGAGTTCGCCATCGAAGCCATTCGCACCGGCAAGCCGCGCGAGGAGGCCATGATCGACGCCGGCATGAAGCGCGCCCGCCCCATCGTGATGACCACGATCGCAATGGCCGCGGGCATGATGCCGAGCGCGCTCGCGGTCGGCGCCGGCGGCGAGTTCCGCTCACCGATGGCGCTCGCGGTGATCGGTGGCCTGATCTTCTCGACCATCCTGTCGCTGGTGTTCGTGCCTGCGATGTTCATGGTGATGGACGATTTCGGCGCACTGATCTGGCGCTTCGCCAAGCGATTGATCGTGCACAGCGAGGACGCGATGGCTCCCGGTCATCACGGAGCAGCGCCGGCGGAAGCGGCGCCGACGCCGAAGAACATCGCGCGCCCAGCGGCGGAGTGAAATCCCGGCGAGCAAACCAGGGCGGCACACTGGCGAACGGCGCCTCCAGGCGCTATGTTAGCCCCATGACTTTCTCGCGTATCACGATCGATCCTGCGGTCTGCACCGGCAAGCCCTGTATTCGCGGGATGCGATTTCCGGTCGCACGGCTGCTCGGCTTGTTGGCTGCCGGCGAAACACGTGAATCCGTGTTGAACGACTACCCGTATCTCGAACGTGGAGACATCGACGAAGCGTTGCGCTACGCGGCCTTCCTTGCCGAGGATGAATCCGTCGAGCTGCACCCCGCTGTTACGGCGAAGTGAAATTCATCATCGACATGCCCCTCTCGCCCTTACTTGTCGCACTGGCTGACAGAGATGGGGCATGATGCGGTGCATGCTTCCGCGATAGGCTTTCATTCTGCAAGCGATGTGGAGATCATCGATCGTGCCAGACAGGAGGATCGCACGATCATCACGGCGGATCTCGACTGCCCTCGCCTGATCGCGACTGCGGGAAGTGACAGCCCAAGTCTCATTCTATTCCGAGGGGGCGACTGGACGGAAGCGGCCGTCCGGGCCCGATTGGCGGAGGTTTTATCTGCCCTGCCTGAGAACGAAATCCAGGATAGCATCATCACGATCAACCGGAACGTGTGCGTCGGCGCAGACTCCCGATCGCTTGATTCTACTCGTTCCGTGCGATCGCGGTCAGCTTTGTCATGTTCCTCAGCAATATCCGGCCGCGCTGGAGATCGAGGATTGCCTCCTTGCGCCAGGCCTGAAGCTGGCGGTTGACACTTTCACGGGCGGCGCCGACGAAGACGCCGAGCTGCTCCTGCGAGATGTGCACCTCCGAGCCGAAATCGGCGGCGAGCGCGCAGAGCCGCCGCGCCAGCCGGACCGGCAGCGGTTGCAGCATGGATTCCTCCATGCGCTCGCTCTGCCAGCGGATGCGCTGGCAGAGCAGCGCGATGATCTTGATCGCGACCTTCGGCTCGCGCTCGAGGAAACCGAGGAAATCCTCGCGCCGCAGCACGAACAATTCGCTCGCCTCGCCCGCGGTCGCATCGGCCGTGCGGCTCTGGCCGTCCAGCACCGCGACCTCACCGAACAGGTCGCCCGGCCCCATGAAGTTCAGCGTCAGCCGGCTGCCGTCGGAGGCGCCGGTCTCGATGCGGACCTGGCCGCGGCGCACGCCGAACAGCGCGTCTCCTGGATCGCCCTTCTGAAACAGCACCTCGCCGCTCGCCAGATGCTGGGTGTGGCAGAGACCGGACAGCCGCTGGAGTTCGTCCGCGCCGAGGTCAGCGAACATCGCGTTCATCTTCAGGATGACCGCAAATTCGGCCTGCTTGCTCATTTCAATGTCCTTGTCAATTTACTCGTGAATGACTTTGGCAAATCGCTTGGAACCATCAGCGTAGGATGGCGTAAAACCGCGCCGGAGAAGTGTGGCATAAGTCACATAACTTTGCAGCACCTCCCGACTATTTTTGCGCGCTTGGAGCCGCTTCCCGTCCCGGGATAAACTCACGTGCAAATGACGGTAATCTGCCGGGTTCGCCGCCGATTGTCCGTCGCTGGGAAGTCGACATGAGAGCTATGAAGTTCGTCGGCGCGACAATAGCCGCCGTCATCATCGTGATCGCAATCCTTCTGGTGGTCGGAATCCCCTCCGGCTTCCTGACCTCGACGATTGCCGCGCGGGTCGAGAGCGCGACCGGCTATCGCCTGTCGATCGACGGCACCACGAAGATCAGCCTGTGGCCGACGCTGAACGTCACCCTGGGCGACCTCACGCTGCAAGTCCCGAAGGACCGCAGCGGCATCACGCGCCTGACGGTCGACAGCGTGCAGGCCGACATGTCGCTCTCCAGCGTGTGGTCGGGCCAGCCTGAGATCAGCGAGCTCGTCGTCACCCATCCCGTGCTTTACCAGCCGCTGCTGCGTGAGCGCCTGCCGAATGCCGGCACCGCGTCGAAGCCGCTCGCGCTCGACACGAATGGCGCGACCATCGATCGCGTCAAGATCACCGATGGCGAGATTGCATTCGCGCGCGTGCGCGATCGCGTCGAGGGCCGCATCAGCGCCATCAACGCCGAGGCGATCGTTGGTGGCGATCGCAAAGTCAACATCACCGGCACCGCGCGCGTCGGCGAACATCCGACCAAGTTCGACATCAAGGGGACCACGCCGACGGCGGCGGGCGACCGGCCGACGATCCCGGTCGACTTCGCCATCGACATGCCTGACGTGCTGAAGTCCCAGCTCGCAGGTCACGCCGAGATCCGGCTGAGCGGCGACATCGTGATGATCAACGGCCTGAACGGCAGGCTCGGCGACAGCCCCTTCAACGGCTGGGCTTCGGTCGACATCGCGAGCAAGCCGCTGGTCAAGGTCGATCTCGACTTCCAGCGGCTCGCGATTCCGCTGGCGAAATCGCCGGAGGGCGCGGCCGGGCAGCCCTGGAGCAGTGCGCCGATCGACGTCTCCGGGCTTAATTATGTCGACGCGCAAGTCAGGATCTCGGCGAACGAAGCCGTGATCGGTGATGCGCGGCTTTCGCCGCTCGCGCTCGATGCAAAACTCGCCGGCGGTGTGCTGAAGGCCGGCACCGCCAATCTCGGCGCCTATGGCGGCCAGGTCTCGGGCGAGATGATCCTGGACGCGACCACCGGCGCGCCGAGCTTCGCCATGCATTCCGACCTCGTCGGCGTGCGCGCGCTGCCGCTGCTCCAGGGGCTTGCCGAATTCGACCGCATCGACGGCAAGCTGCAGGCCAAGCTCGCTTTGCGCAGCGCCGGCACCAGCCAGCGCGCGCTGATGGCGAACATGCAGGGCACGGCCTTCGTCAATTTCCAGGACGGCGCGATCCGCGGCATCAACGTTGCGCAGATGATCCGCTCGCTGACCACGGGCACGCTGTCCGGCTGGCAACAAGACCAGGACCCCAGCCGGGACCAGAGCACGGACCTGTCGCAGCTCTCGGCCTCCTTCCGCATCGACAAGGGCCAGGCGGTGACGACCGATCTCAATCTGATCGGGCCGCTGGTGCGCGTCACCGGCGCCGGCACCATCGCCCTTGACACCAAGATGATGGGCTTCCGCGTCGAGCCCAAGCTCATGATGACGACCGAGGGTCAGGGCCGTACCTCCGATCCGGTCGGCTTCGGCATCCCCGTGATGATCCAGGGCACCTGGTCGCAGCCGCGGATCTATCCCGACATGGCCGGCGTGCTCGACAATCCGGATGCCGCCTATGCCAAGCTGCGCGAGATGGGCAAGGGCCTGTTCGGCCCCGATGGCGCTGGGCTTGGCAATATCCTGGGCGGCCTGGGGTTGGGCGGCACTGCACCGGGCGGTGGCAACGCGACCAGCAATGCCAATCCACAAGGTTCGCAGCCGGGACAGAACAATCTGCTCGGCGGTCCCCTGGGCGAAGCCATCGGCAATCTGATCCAGCAGGGGCTTTCCAGCGGCGCCGGGGCCGGCGCTGGCACCGGCCGCAGCCGCAGCCTGCCGGCGCCGCCACCCACGCCTGCGCCACAGGCCTCGCCTGCCGCCCCCGCCCTGGAGGACCCGCCGGTGGTACAGCAGGACAGTCAGCCAATGAACGACGTGCTGCGGCAGCTCTTCAATCGATGATTGGCGGACCCGCGCACTGGGCTCCACAGCGAGGAAGCCGCTGCAATTCACCCCTTTCCACGCGCTGCCTTTCCACCTGTCCCGGCGCCCACAGCGGGTAACCACAACGGCGGCTCGGTCGGGCCCCTTGGCAATCCTTGGCCCGAATTGTGGTAGAAGGCTGCCAGGGCCGGTGCGGCCCGTAGCGCGCAGCGTCAATGGCGGCGCGAGAGGATCGGGATGGCAGGAGCGAACGACAAGACACGGTTTTTACGCGAGGGCCTGTTCGCCAAATACGTTGTCTCCCTCGTCGGCCTCGTCGTGTTCGTGCTCGCCGTCAACGGCGCGATGGAGACCTGGATCTCCTACCGCGCCACCAGGACGTCGCTGATCGACGGGTTGGAGGACAAGGCGCAAGGCGCTGCCCGGCGGGTCGAGCAGTCGATCTCGGAGCTCGAGCGCCAGATCAGCTGGGTGACGCGGGCGAGCCAGGATACGCTCGAGAAGCGCCGTGCCGACTACGCGTCGCTCCTGCACCAGGTCTCGGTCGTCAGCCAACTGTTCCAGCTCAACGGCGAGGGCCGCGAGGTGCTGCGCGTCTCGCGCCAGTCGACCACGACGGGGAGCAATGCCGACCTCTCCCGCGACATGCGCTTCACCGACACCGTCGCCCGCGGCGTCAGCTACGCGCCGGCCTGGTTCGCCGACCGAACCCCTTACATGTCGATCTCGGTGGCGCATTCCGGCTTCAACGCCGGCGTCACTGTCGCCGAGATCGATCTCAGCTTCCTCTCCGAGCTCCTGTCCGACGCCCAGGTCGGCAAGGCCGCCTTTGCCTATGTGGTCGACCCGCGTGGCCGCGTGCTGGCGACGTCCTCTAGAGGGCCCGATGTCGGCAAGGATCTGTCGAAGCTGCCGCAGGTCGCGGCCGCGATCGCGCCCGGCGGCGAGCCGGACACGTCGGGCACCGACTTCAACGGCCATGCGGTGATGAGCGCCGCGAGCACGGTGCCGAAGCTCGGCTGGAGCGTATTGTTCGAGCAGCCGGCCACGCAGGCCTTGATGCCGATCCGCGACCAGCTCGTGCGCATCGCGCTCCTGATCGGCATGGGCCTGATGGTCGCGATCCTCGCCGGCACGCTGCTCGCCCGCCGCATGATCATCCCGATCACGGCGCTGCGCGACGGCGCCCACAAGCTCGGCGAGGGGGATTTCAGTCATCGCATCGATGTGCGCACCTCGGACGAGCTGGAAGACCTCGCAAGCCAGTTCAACCGCATGGCCGATCAGATCCAGGAGACCTATTCGAACCTGGAGACCAAGGTCGAGGAGCGCACCCGTGATCTCGCGCAGTCGATCCACGAGCTCAAGGTGCTGGAAGAGGTCGGCCGCGCGGTCGCCTCCTCGCTCGATCTCGATGCCGTGCTGCCGACGATCGCCGCCCGCGCGATCGAGATCACCCGTGCCGATGCCGTGCTGATCTACGGCTATGACGCGGATGAGCGCCGCTTCAGCCTGGTCGAGGCCAATGGCATCGGCAAATCGGCCGACGGTGCCCACCTCACCATCGACGAGGGCGAGAACATCCTGAGCGATGCGGCGATGACCGGCGAGCCGATTGCGCTGGCCGATCTCGACCATGCTTTCGAGCAGCCGTTGCGCGACGTCGCCGTCAATGCCGGCTTCCATTCGGTGCTGGTGGTGCCGCTGGTCGACCAGCAGGGCACGCTCGGTTCGCTGGTCGTGCTGCGCCGTGCCAGCGGCGAATTCGCCCCCAGCATCATCGGCCTGATGCGCACCTTTGCCAACCAGGCGGTGCTGGCGATGCGCAATGCGCGGCTGTTCACCGAGGTCGATCACAAGAGCCGCGCGCTGGAGGCGGCGAACGAGACCGTGCGCGCCCAGGCCGACAAGCTGCGCGAGCAGACCGAGCAGCTCAAGGACTGGAACAAGTCGCTGGAGGCTCGGGTCAAGACCCAGCTCGGCGAGATCGAGCGCATCCGCAAGCTCGAGCGTTTCCTGGCGCCGCAGGTCGCCCAGCTGATCGCCTCCTCGGACAGCCCTGAGGGGCTGCTCACCAGCCAGCGCCGCGAGGTGACCGTGGTGTTCTGCGACCTGCGCGGCTTCACCGCGTTCACGGAAGCAACCGAGCCGGAAGAGGCGATGAACGTGCTGCGCGAATATCACGCCGCGCTCGGCAAGCTGATCTTCAAGTATGAGGGCACGCTCGACAAATATGCCGGCGACGGTGTCATGATCCTGTTCAATGCGCCGATTCAATTCGAGGACCACACGAAGCGCGCCGTGAAGATGGCGGTGGAGATGCGCGACACGATCGGCCCGCTGACCGAGCGCTGGCGCAACCGCGGCCATAGCCTCGGCTTCGGCATCGGCATTGCGCTCGGCTATGCGACGCTCGGCCAAGTCGGCTTTGAGCAGCGGCTGGAATATGCCGCGATCGGCAGCGTCACCAACCTCGCCTCCCGCCTCTGCGGCGAGGCTAAGCCCAACCAGATCGTGGTGAGCCGCCGCGTCTACGGCATGGTCGAACCGTGGGTCGAAGCCCGCGCCCTCGACGATCTCCATCTCAAGGGCTTCAATCACCCCGTGCTCGCGATGGAAATCTTGTCCTGGCGCGAGGAGGTGGAGAACGTGGTGGATGCGGCCGCGGTGCGGCGGCGAGGGTAGCCAAGACAAAAGTGCGAAAACAACCCCATGCACAGTAGGCGGGGGCTGCAAGATCAATGACTTACGAGGGCCTCGCGCGGGTGGTGGCGTGGTTTGACACGTCGGGCAAAACACTGGGAGAAAGACATCATCTCTCCGACCCTCCCGCGAACCACATCCCTTCTGCGCTCACGCCCCCCGCTTCGGCCCGATCGCCTCGAAGCCGGCCTTCTGCTCGTCGCTCAGATCCGCCTCGAAATCGTCGAGTGCATCGCTGACGCCGCCGACCGCTTGCAGCATTGTCTCCAGCCGCGCCTTCACGGCGGCGAGGCGGGCCTGCGGTGTCGCGGCGGCCTCCGCCGGGCAGGCGCTCAGTGTCTCCACGGTGCGCAGAGTGGTGTCCTGGAGCACGTCAAGGCGGGCGCGGGCGATCTCGTCGAGCTTGAGCGTGGAAGCAATCTCGGCAACGGGCCATTGCTGCTGCACGAGCTGCTCGTATTGGCGCTGCGCCTTTTCGTCATAGCGAGGATCATAGTCCGGCTTGCAGGCGGCGGCCGCCTGCGCGTCCTTGGGCAGAGCCGCGGCAAGCGCGGCGCGACGCTCATTGGCGAGCGCATTGAGTCTTGCCTTCTGGTCGTCATTGAGGAGACCGACGAATTTCGAAAGCGGCGGCGCGACCGCGTCAATGGCCTTGATCATGGCCTGGAGCCGCTCACTCATCAGGCCGAGGCGCTCGGCGGCCGTGGCCGGGGCCTGCGTCGGGCAGGCGGCACGGATGGTGTCGCGCGCAGCGGCCCAGGCGGATGCGAGCTCGTCGAGCGCGGTGCGCTGCGATTCGTTCGGCGCCACGGCGGCGGTGACCCGCTCGACGGGGAGACCGCCGGCGTCGCTGGCTTCGCAAAGAGTCTCCGCGGACGGAATTCGCCGAGCGCGCCGGCCTTGCGGCGCGATGTAGGCAGCAAGTTCGGTGGCGACGTAGGGCGCGAAGATCGCCGCATAGATGTCGCCATAGCCATAGAGCGAGAGGCTGGTGGTGTCGCCGAAGATGATCGCGGTGGTGAGATCATCATGCGCGAACGGCCAGAACACCGGGCCGACCCAGCCATAGCTGCCGTCGGGATGGCGCCACCATCCCTGCGGACGGCGACCGCCCTGCCAGCCCGACAGCGCAGCCTGCGCCGTGAGCGCCGCACGCAGGACGTAAGGGTTGGCAGGCTGGCCGCGCTCGGCGCCGCGGGGATCCTGCGACCTCAGCGCGGCCGAACGGTATCGGCCACCGCGCACCGCCATGCGGGCATGGCGCAAGCGCGACATGCCGATCATGTGGCCGACGGCAAAACGTGCAACGCCGAGCGGACCGCCGCGCAATCCGAACTGGGCCTCGGCCTTGTCAGGCAGCAGCACTGCCACACACATGAGGGCAGCGCCCGCCAACGCCAGTCCCATGCGTCCGGACACGAAAGCTGACCCGACCACCTCGGCCTCCTCCCAGCGCCAAGCGCGCACTGCGTCGCATCACAATGACGCCTGGGGGAACCGATTGTTCCGGAGCGGCACCGGGCAAAGCGTCGCGGCAGCTCCCCGCTTGCGTCAGGACTATCGCGCATATGGCGCTTGGCCGGGCCTGAGGGCACGCCTCGTCCTTCGAGACGACCGCTCCGCGGTCTCCTCAGGATGAGGCTAGGCAGCATCGGTGCCTGTTGAAACTGCTGCCGCGCTCATCGTCCTCATCCTGAGGGCCCGCCTGAGGGGGCGTCTCGAAAGATGGCCGCAGAGAAGAGAGAAAGAAGAAAAACCGCCTCACTGCGCCTTTGGCGGCATCACGACGGTCTGGCCGGGATAGATCAAATTGGGATTATGGATCTTGCTGCGGTTGGCGTTGAAGATCACGGCGTAGCGGGCGCCGTCACCATAGGCAAGCCGGCTGAGCGCCCACAGGCTATCGCCGCGGGAGATCACGCGGCTGCCACCCGCTTCCGCCGGTGCACCATTGAGTGCGTCCGCCGGCGAAGCCGATGCCACTGCGGTCGCCGCCGGTGCGCGGGCCATGACCTTCGGCTTCGGCGCGCCAGTCAATCTGGGCCGAGCCGCGGGCCCGTCGGGTGCCGAGGCCAGGCGTGGCGCCGCCGAGGGCAAGGAGGCCACGACTTCAGGCCTGTCGTCGGGTTTCTCGGCCTGGTTCGGCGCTTGTTTCGCTTCTTGCTTCGCTTCCTGCCGCGCGGCCGGTACCGGGCGCGCGGGCGGCGGCGCGGCTTCGGCGATCGTCACCGGCATGGAGCGGGCGGATTGCGTGACGGTCCCGTCGGTCGATTTCGCCCGCAGGGTCAGCTCATAGGAACCGGCAGGAAGCTGCGGCGGGGTCATCACGAACTGCCCCGACGCATCGGCCACGACCGAATCGAGCGGCTTGCCGTCGCGCAAGAGCTCGACCTTCGCACCCGGTGTGGCCCGGCCGGCGATCACCGCGGCTTCGCCATGATCGTCGATCCGCGCAACGTCGAAACGGGGGCCCGCATCGGTCGCAGCCGCCGGCGGCTTGACCGGCGCGAGATCGGCCAGCGCCGCGACCTGTTTCTGCGTCTCGGCCAACGCACCCACCTTCGGCTCGGGCACCGGCGAGACGGTTGCGGCCGGCGCGCTGGCGGCAAGCTTCGGCTCTTCCGACTTGGGATCCTGTTTGAGTTCCGGTCTGGGTTCGACCTTTGCCTCCGGCTTGGCGGCGACTTCGGTCTTCGCCTCGCCCGTCAGCAGCAGGCGACGCAGGTCGGTGGGGCCGATCACCACCGCGGTACCGCCCACCGCGAGCAGACAGAATGCAATGAAGGCCTTGGATGCGGTGATCATCGAAAATGAACCTTAGTCAGAACCTGGGTCGCAAATCAGCGGACGCGGCAAATTGCGCCGATTTGGCTGCGGCAGCAAGCTTGGGATGACAAGCCTCCGTTCAGGCGCGCCCCGGATGAACCGCGCCAGCCCGCGCGTTCCAATTCATCCTTCCCTAACCCTCGCTGGTAACGGGGTCTTGGCGGTTTTGCTGCATCTTGCGTTCCACGGGAGGGCTGGATGGGCACATCGATTGGATCGACCGCGCGGATGCGCGCGTTGCTGCGCCGTTGGCGCGGGGCACCGCTGACATGGCTGATCGTCGGCGGCTTCGTGCTGATGGCCGCGACCGCCGTCGGCACCGCGCTCACCGTCGACCGCTTTCGGCAGAATGCAATCGAGAGCGGCCGCGAGAGCCTGCAAAACTCCGTCCGCATGCTCGCCCGGCATTTCGACCGTGAGTTCGAGGACTTTGCGGTGCTCCAGAAGAGCATCATCGCCGAGCTCGAAAGTCATGGCATCGAATCCGCTGAGGTCTTTCGCAGCGAGATGGGCACGCTCGCCGTGCACGAGGTGCTGCGCGCAAAGGCCAGCGGCTGGTCTGACGTCGCCGGCGCCAATGTGTTCGATTCCGAGGGTGTGCTGATCAATTCATCGCGGCGCTGGCCGGTTGCCGCGATTTCGGTGGCCGACCGCGGCTATTTCAATCGCCTCAAGAACGATCCGGCCGCGCAGGAAGAGATCGAGATCGTACGGGGCCGGCTCGGCAACGGGCCGGCGATCGTGTTCGCGCGGCGCGTCTCCGGCCCGCACGGCGAATTCCTTGGGCTGGTCTCGCGCGCGATCGCGCCGGAGCAGCTCGAATCCTTCTTCGCCTCGACCGGGCTCGGCGAGGAATCCTCGATTGCGATGCACCACCAGAACGGCCAGCTGCTCGCACGCATCCCGCATGTCGATGACATGATCGGGCAGAACTTCCGCAAGGGCACGCCCGAGCAGATGGCGGTGTTCGAGCGCACCTTCGTCACCACCCAGCTCGCAAGCCCGATCGACGGCAAGGACCGCATCGTCGCCGCGCGCCTCCTCACCGGTGAGCCGCTGGTCGTGGTCGCGACCAAGTCGCTGGATGCAACGCTGGCCACCTGGCGCACGCAGACGAAATTCTTCGTCATGGTGGCCGTGCTGTCGATCGGCCTGCTCGTGCTGACGCTCTATCTGATCTTCCGCCAGGTGACGCACCGGCTCTCGCTGGAGAAGCAACGACTCGACACCGCGATGAACACCATGACGCAGGGCCTGTTGATGTTCGATCAGGACGAGCGGCTGATCGTCTGCAACCGGCGCTATATCGAAATGTACGCGCTATCCGCCGACGTGGTGAAGCCAGGCGTCCATTTCCGCGACGTGATCCGGCATCGCCACCACACCGGCTCGTTCCACGGCGACGTTGAGTCCTATTGCGACGATATCCTGAGCCATATCGGGCGCACCCAGAGCGCCATCGTCGAGACCGCCGACGGCCGCCTGATCGAGATCAAGAACCAGCCGGGCGCGGCCGGCGGCTGGCTCGCGACCCATGACGACGTCACCGAGCGCATCCGCGCCGACGAGCGCATTGCGCATATGGCGCATTACGACGCGCTGACCGACCTGCCCAACCGCGTGCTGATGCGCGGCCATCTGGAGCGCCGCGTCGCCGAGCTCGGCCAGGGCAAGCCGTTCGCGATCCTCTATATCGATGTCGACGAGTTCAAGGGCGTCAACGATTCGCTGGGACATGAGGTCGGCGACGAGCTGCTGCGCCAGGTCGCAAGCCGCCTGCGCGCCTGCGTCAGCGGCAACGACATGGTCGCACGGCTCGGCGGCGACGAATTCGCGATCATCAAGGCCGGCACCAACGATCAGGCTCAGCTGGCCGCGTTGGCGGAAACGATCTTGAATGCGCTGCGAGCGCCCGTCAATTGCAAGGGCCAGGAAATCCCGACCGACGCCAGCATCGGCATCGCGATCGCGCCCGATCACGGCGACAATATCGACGACCTGCTCAAGCGCGCCGATCTTGCGATGTATGCGGCGAAGTCGGAAGGGCGCCGCACCTTTCGCATCTTCTCGCCCGAATACGACGCCAAGGCGCGGCAGCGCCGGCAGCTCGAGCTCGATCTGCGCCAGGCGCTTGCGCGCGGCGAGTTCGAGGTGCACTACCAGCCGCTGGTCGACCTCGCGGCCAATGTCGTCACCGGCTGCGAGGCGCTGCTGCGCTGGCGCCATCCCGAGCGCGGCATGGTTTCGCCGGCGGACTTCATCCCGGTCGCCGAAGACACCGGCCTGATCAGCGAGATCGGCGAATGGGTGCTGAAGCAGGCCTGTACCGAGGCCGCGAGCTGGCCCGGCCAGATCCACATCGCGGTGAATGTCTCGCCGGTGCAGTTCCGATCGCGGACGCTGGCGCTCAAGATCGCCGCGGCGCTCGCGGAATCGGGGCTGGCACCGGGACGGCTCGAGCTTGAGATCACCGAGACCGTGCTGATCCGCGACGACGAGGAGGCGCTGACGATCCTCCAGCAGCTGCGCGAGCTCGGCGTGCGCATCGCGCTCGACGATTTCGGCACCGGCTATTCGTCACTGAGCTATCTGCACCGCTTCCCGTTCGACAAGATCAAGATCGACCGCAGCTTCATCAGCGACATCGGCGAGCCTGATGATTCCTCCCCGATCGTGCAGGCGGTGGTGCACATGGCCGCCGCGCGGCACATGGCGACGACGGCCGAAGGCGTCGAGACCGAGGCCCAGCGCGAGGTGCTGCGTCAGCTCGGATGCAGCCAGATGCAGGGCTGGCTGTTCAGCCCGGCCGTGCCGGCGGCGAAACTGAAGCAGCTCTTGTCGGCACAGGCCGCGGCGGCTTAGCGGCGCGCTCATTACGGCCGCTCCATCCGCGATGTCCGCGCAGCCATAGAACGCACCGGTCCGTACAAGTGCCGACGATTGATTTGAAGCTGGACTCGATCAGGGAGCGAGAATGACGAAGCGTGTTCCGAAAGCGAGTGTGCGCCGGTGTCAGCATCATGCTCGAAGATGAATGGACGCGCAGTGACGATCACATCCCGATCTCATCGGGCTTTTTCGCGCAGCATGCAGGATGACGTCGCGGAGGGACGAAAGCTCACATCAGGCCTTTTGCGGCACGGACTTCGGCGATCTCGGCGTCGGGATGGGCGACGATGGTGGCGAACATGATGCCGCTGATGATCAGCGACCAGGCGGTGTCCCAATAGATCCAAAACACGTGCCAGCCTCCGTTTCGATCTCCTCCGCCCGGGGATCAGGATAACGGCAAGGCGAGGCTGCCGTTCCCGGTGCGCATGCGGCGCTATTTTTGTTTGGTCGGCGGGGAGCTGCGACCGGTTTGACCGGTGTGGCGCTTTGCCACGACGTCCTCGTCGCGCTCGCCCTCAAGCGGACGCGGCGGCAGCTTGGGCTGGCCTTTCTGGCCGCCATGCTTGCCGCCCATGTCGGGCTCGCCTTCGAGATCGTTTTCACGGGGCATAATGCTTCAATGCGCTGGGGCGGCATTGGTTCGCCTGTGAACGAGGTCATAGGATCGCCGCGGTTTGCGGTGCACGATCGTTGCCCCGGGGGCATCGCGATTTCGACCGATGGATTAGGGCTGATGCGGAGACGACTGATCGCCTGGACCATCCTGACCTGCGGGCTGCTTGCGGTCACCGTATGGACCGTGCTCGGGCCGCCGAATCGCCCGCCCGGCCCGCATTTGCCCTCCCGCAGCGTGACGGCGGCGGTGCGGTAGCCATCCTGAGCCACCGATACAATTTCGGCATCGATCAATCCCAACTGGAATTTGGTGTGACGGCGCGCCTCCCGCTATCCTCAACGGCAAAACGACAATGCCGCACCGGCTTTGAGGAGGAGACCATGTTGAGACCGACCCGACGTATCGCGCGGCGCCTGCCGCGCGCTGCGATCGCCACCACCCTCGCCTTTCTCGCCCTCATTCCTGGAGTCCGTGCCGGCATGGCCGAGACCTTCGCCTATGTCGGCGACGCCGACAGCAACGACGTCAGCGTGTTCAAGATGGCCGAGAGCGGCGAGATGACGCCGGTGCAGACGGCCGCTTTTACCGGCATCGAAAAGCCGGGCTCCTCGACGCCGCTGGCGATCACGCCTGACAAGCGCGTGCTGATCGCCGGAATCCGCTCGCAGCCATACCTTGCGGTGAGCTTCGCGATCGATCCCAAGACGGGCCGCCTCAGTCATGTGGGCAACGGGCCGCTCGCCGACAGCATGGCCCATATCGCCGTCGATCGCAGCGGCAAATTCCTGTTCAGCGCCTCCTATGGCGGCAACAAGGTCGCGCTCAATCCGCTTGGCGCAAACGGCGTCGCCGGCGAGCCGAAGCAGATAATCCCGACCGGGCTGAACGCGCATGCCTTCCTGCCCTCGCCCGACAATCGCTTCGTGTTCGCGACCAATCTCGGCTCCGATCAGGTGCTGAGCTTTGCGTTCGACGCCACGACCGGCACGCTGACGCCGAGCGATCCACCTGCCCACAAGGTGCCGGAAAAATCGGGACCGCGGCACTTCGTGTTCCACCCCAACGGCAAGTTCGTCTATCTCATTCACGAGCTGAACGGCGACGTCGCGGCGTTCAGTTATGAGGCCAAGAACGGCGCCTGGACCGAGACCCAGCGCACCACCGCGCTGCCCGAGGGCTTCAACGGAAAGCCTTGGGCTGCCGACATCCACATCACGCCGGACGGGCGCTTCCTCTACGCCTCAGAGCGCACCACGAACACGCTCACCGCCTACAAGGTCGATGCAACAAGCGGCAAGCTGACCACGATCGGCAGCGTGCCGACCGAGAAGCAGCCGCGCGGCTTCAACGTCGATCCCTCGGGGCGCTATCTCGCCGCGGTCGGCGAACTCTCCGACGGCATGACGGTCTATGCGATCGACCAGAGCAGCGGCGCGCTCGCCAAGCTGAAATCCTATCCCACCGGCAAGAAGCCGAACTGGGTGGAGTTTCTGAGCCTGCCGTGAGGGAGGCGCGGCCGGCCTGCGCTAACATCGGTAGTTTCGCGCAGCCTGCCTCATATCACCGGGCATGGACCGTCAGATCGTCTTCAAGTGCCCCCGGACCGGCTTGAACGTGCAGTATCGGCTTGGCGACGATCATCTGCTCGACCGCTCCACCGGCATGACGGTCGGCGATCGCCGGAGCTGACGGCCGGTCCTGCACTGCGACCTGCCCCATCCGGCGGGAGCGAACCTGATCGCCAATCCCGCGACTAATCAAGGACTTGCCGCGGCGGCCCGCGCAGGCGTGGCGTCCCGCCGTGGGACAACGCTGCCGTAGTCCGGCCCGTTGCCATCTGCTATCGATTGAAGGGCTTGAACCCCATGGAATTTTCGATGCGTCATTTGCCCCGTGCCGTTGCCCGAAGCCTGTTTCCCGCAGCCATCGCCGGAGTGTTCGCTCTCGGCCAATATCCGGCCGGAGCCGCCGAGGACGATGCCCCCAAGGGGCCAGCAGTCACGGTGCTGAAGGTCGCGAAATCCTGCTTCTCCGACATCGTCGAAGCCACCGGCACGATCATTGCGCGCGAGGAAACGTCGGTGCGGCCCGAACGTCCGGGCCTGAAAGTGACCGAGGTGCTGGCGGAAGCCGGCCAGACCACCACCGCCGGCCAGGTGCTGGCGCGGCTGGCGCTGCCGGAAGGCGGCACGCTTCAGGTCACCGCGCCGGTGGCGGGCGTGATCGCCACGTCGACCGCGCAGATCGGCAATTTCGCCTCGGCCAAAGGCGAGGCCCTGTTCACGATCGTGGCGCGCAGCGAATACGATCTGGTCGGCATGGTCGCGACCACCGACATGCGCAAGCTCGCCGTCAACCAGCAGGCCACCGTGCGCATTGCCGGCGCCGGCGACATCGATGGCAAGATTCGCCGCATCGGACCGACCGTTGAGCCGAACATCCAGCAGGGCATGGTCTATATCGGCATCTCCTCGCAGAAGCGCCTGTTGCTGAATGCGAGCGGCCGCGCGCTGATCAAGACCGGGCAGAGCTGCAACGTCGCGGTGCCGCTGACGGCCGTGCAATATTCCTCGGCCGGCACCGTGGTGCAGGTGATCCGCCGCAATCGCGTCGAGACCAAGCGCGTCGAGATCGGATTGATGGCGGGCGGCAATATCGAGGTCCGCGACGGACTCAACGATGGCGACGTCGTCGTCGCCCGCGCCGGCGCGCTGCTGCGCGAGGGCGATCCGGTGCGCCCGGTGATGGCGAGCGCCGAAGCGGCGAAGTAGAGATTGAAGAAGCGCGATGCTTCACCCTCCCCTAGAGGGGGAGGTCGCTTCGCATGCAGCGTAGCGAAATGCGAAGCGGGGTGGGGTGATCTCTCGGCACGGGCACTGTTCGTGGGGAGAGATCACCCCACCCGCTCGCGCTGCGCGCGGTCGACCCTCCCCCTCCAGGGGAGGGTAAGAAAAACTAGCCGCCGGCTTCGCCGAAACGAACGTCCTCGAGCAATGACGACGAGATGCTCGGGACCTGGTCGCCTTCGCTGGCGCGGGAGATGGCGACGCGGGTCTTGTTGAAGACGCTTTCGGCGCTGCTACCTTGCGCATTGAGGTTGTTGAGAAGCTCGCTGACGAGCACGCTGTGCTCGCCCTTGCCGTCGTCGACGACCTTGCCGGGCGAGGCCGAGGAGAGGATCAAGGCGTTGTCGGCCGCGCTGATCGGCGCGAGGCCGTGGCTGTAGGAACGGAAGCGGCGCTCGTAAGGGTTACGGCGAGAGGCGTCGACGACGACGAGCTTGGCCTTGGCGCCCTGCTCCTTCATCATCTCGAGCACGCCGTCGATGGAGACGCCATGGCGACGGACGTCGCTTTCCTTCCAGATCACGGCATCGATCGGCAGCATGTAGCTCTCGCGGCCGGCCTGCACGCCGTAGCCGCCGAAGAACAGCATGACGACGCTGTCGCGATTGATCCGGGACTTCAGGCGGTTGACGGCGCGGACCATGTCGTCCTTGGTTGCGTCTTCCACCATGTCGACGTCAAAGCCGTTCTTGCGCAGGGACGACGAGAGCGCGCGGGCGTCGTTGATCGACTGCGTCAGCGGCGCGTTGGCGTCAGGATAATGTCCATTGCCGATGACCAGCGCCAGATGCGTGGCCTGGCCGATCGAGCCCGTGATCTGGTCGGTCGAGACGGCTTTGGCGGCATCGATCGCCCGCATGTTGAGAGCAGCATGGGCGCCGATCACGAGCGACACCGTGCCGATGAGGGCGGCGGCGACGGCAATCGTGCGTCTGGAGAGGTCGAGCTGCCTTACATTCATCTCGGTTCGTTCCTGTGCCAAAGACCAGCCAAGCGCGCGCACACTGTTTGAGTAGCGCGATAGCGTCTTTAGGTTTGAGGGATCGGCCGGGGATGTGCCCCCGAATTGCGCGCAATTTGCGGCGCCGCACCAAACAAACCTTTAACCGCATATAGGCTCCCGGGCAATAGATTGCTCAAAATTCGAGCTAAGTCGCTGAAGATGTTAGTAATCCTCCGACCTGGATTTATCCATTTTTTGCTCCCCGTAGCCTTCCGGGGCGGCATCAGGCAGCCTTCGTCCCGGCTTTTTCTGTGACTCCCATCACATTTGTATTTCCTGCGAATCCGGGTAGCTTTTTCAACGACTTGCAGGGGGTGGCGCGCGGCTGGGAGCGTGCCGGCCGGCCCCCGGCCCATGCCCCGCGACCAGGTATTTCATGAGCTTTCAATATTTTGCCGGCGCCGCCTGCCGGGCGCTGACGGCGCGGAAGGACGGCCCCTCGCTTTACGAGGTGTGCGATCCCGTGCTGGCGGCTCAGGCCAGCGGCGATCCGCATCTGGCCAAATTCTACAAGACTGCGCTCGGCAATCCCGCGCTACGGATGCTGCTGCGACGGGCCGGACTGCCCGAGCTGCGCGACGAAGCGAGGCTGACGGCGCTGCGCCAAGCGCTCGCCCATGCCCGCGACGAGGCCGAGCCCGACTGGGCGGCCGTCGGCCAGCCCGTGGCCGATCTCGTCGACAGCATCGCGCTCGACCATCCCAGGCCGCCGCCGGCCATGTTCGTCGGCAAGGCGCCGCAACAATCGCAGATCGACGGCGTGATCCGCGACTGCGCACAGCACCTGCTCGGCTCGTACCGCAAGAACGGTTTCCTGCCGACCTACGCCGCCTTCAACCTGATCGGTGATCCCGATTGTCGCGGACGCGAGCTGATCATGGCGCTCACGGGCCTCAACGCGCGCGGCTACAAGAACTCCTCGCTGCTGTTCAACCTCGCCCGCGTCTTCATCGCGCGTTCGCCGGCGCGCGCCGTGGTCCATCCGCCCTGGCGAGGGGTTGCCGAGCCGATGTGGGAGCCGGTGCAGATCCGCCACCGCTCGGCCTATTACGATGCGTTCTTCATCGAGGCGCTGCTGAGCTATGTCGAGACCGGACTGGCCTCACCCGCCGACAAGGTCGCGGCAGAGCGCGCGATCGCCAATATGGTGGATTTCTGCATCAATATCAGCCGCGAGGAGGTCGAGGGCATCGACGGCGCGCGGTTCAATGTCATCACGGCGCTCGCGCCGGCACCGCATCCGCGCTTCTCCCGCTTCTTCGCCCAGATCAAGCAGGATCTCGGCTTCGGAATCTACGTGCCGGATTGCGACACCACGGCCTGCTCGATCTCGGCAGCGACGCAGGCCGGCTGCACCGATCCGATCATCGACCAGCCGCTCTTGGATTTCTACGCCGGCTACCAGGTCCGCGCCGGCGTCAACGCGCCGCGCGTGACGGTGCCGCTGAACGACCATATCGACTACGAGGGTGGCGTTGCGACCTGGATCGACAATCTCGCGGGCGAGCGTCCTTACGGCAACGATCTCGATCCGACGCTCAATCTCGACGTTCTCGAGGTCAGCTTCCGCAACCTGGCGCGCTGGAAGATTCTTGAGACGCCATCGCGGCTCGCCACCGTGCATCGCATCATCGGTTTTCAGAAGCGATTGGCGGCCAGCGGCGCTTTCGCCAATCCGCGCTCGCACGTTTATTATCTGCCGGAGCTCTACAGTGCCTATTTCGGCCGTTGTTACGCAGCGTTCCTGGCGCTGCCACTGGCGGCGCAGGCCGCGATCGATCCTCACGGCGATTTCGATTTCATCCGCCACCGCGTGCTGTCCTACGTCAAAGGCGAGTTGATGGCCGCCGAGATGAACGCGTTCGACGCCGCACTGGCGCTGATCGCGCTCGGCCATCTCGGCGCCGACCCGCGCGCCTTCGCGCCGGCGCTGAACGTGATCGTCGCGAGCCTCGGCGAAGGCGGACGCCGTGGCCCGTTCCGTGCCTATGAATGGAACAAGATGAAGACACCGACGCGAATTCTGGTCGGCGGGCCGGAGGTGACGTCGGCCTTCGTGCTGATGGGGCTGGCGGTGGCCCGGCGAGCGATGGTGGGGCGGGGGTGAGCTGGTCTCGTGCCCCGGACGCAGCGCAGCGCTTCTTCAGCGGTGCGCTGCAGAGCCGGGGCCCATGTCACCAAGAATTATGTCCGTGATTTTCTGGGTCCCGGCTCTGCGCAGCAGCGTTTCACGCTGCAGCGCGTCCGGGACACGAGAGTGGTGAGCCGCCACAATGACGGGAAGTTGAAAGCCCATCTGTTAGGCAGGCGCTGGCCGAGTGGCCCAAAGCTGACCACAATCGCGGGGTCTATCGAGATTTTCATCACACGCGGACCGGCATGTTGCGAAAAGTCCTGATTGCGCTGTTCTTGCTCGGCTTATCCTTGCCCTCGCTGGCGCAGGCCGCCGACATCACCGGCATGGCAAAAGTGCGCGCCGGCGATACGGTGGTGATCGGCAACACGCGGGTGCGGCTCGGCGGCATCGACGCCCCCGCGCTCGACCAGCTCTGCCTCAACACCAAGACCGAGCGCTGGACCTGCGGCGTCGCCGCACGTGACGAGCTCGCCAAACATACCGAGGGCAAGAGCTGGGTGTGCCACACCCGCGCCATCGACCGGCGCGGCCGCACCGTGGCGCGCTGCGAGGTCGGCGGCGAGGACATCCAGAAATGGCTGGTGCGCAGCGGCTGGGCGCTGGCCTACACCCGCATGTCCCATGATTACGACGCGGACGAAGCCGCTGCACGGGAGGCCAAGGCCGGGATGTGGCAGGGCGCCTTCATCGCGCCCTGGGACTGGCGCGTCCGCAACAAGAAGACGGCCATCCTGGGCGCCACCAAGCCGCCCGACGGCGCCCATGCGGTGCTGCTCGCCTCGGCCTCGGGACCGGTCGCGCCTTCGCCTGATTGCACCATCAAGGGCAACGTCAACAGCGCCGGCGAATGCATCTACCACCAGCCGAGCAGCCGCTGGTACACCCAGATCAGGATGAAGATCAGCAAGGGCACCCGCTGGTTCTGCTCGGTGGAAGAGGCGGAAGCCGCGGGCTGCCGCGAGACCAGGAGATAAGCGCTACAGCCCTGCGTTTAACGTGCTTTTCTATGGGCGCGCCGCCGCGTAAAAGTGTGATTCAGCGACCCACCAGCTTGTCCTCCAAAAACAAGGACCAACAGCAATGACCGTTCGCGCGGGCCGGGAATTTCTGGCCATCCCCGGGCCCACCACGATGCCCGACGAGGTGCTGCAGGCGATGCACCGTCCGGCGATCGACATCTACTCCAAACAGATGACCGACCTGACCGAGGGCCTGCTCAGTGACATCTCGAAGCTGTTTTCGACCGAGGGCAAGTCCTACATCTACATCGCCAACGGCCACGGCGCCTGGGAAGCGGCGCTCAGCAACGTGCTGTCGCGCGGCGACAAGGTGCTGGTGCTGGAGAGCGGGCGTTTTGCGATCGGCTGGGGCAATGCGGCGGCGCTGATGGGCGCCGAGGTCGAGGTGCTCAAGGGCGACTGGCGCCGCGCGGTGCGGCCGCACGAGGTCGAGGAGCGCCTGCGCCGCGACAAGGAGCACACCATCAAGGCGGTCGTCGTCGTCCAGGTCGACACGGCCTCTGGCGTGCAGAACGACATCGAGGCGATCGGCAAGGCGATCAAGGCCAGCGGGCATCCCGCGCTGTACATGGTCGACACTGTCGCCTCGCTCGGCTGCATGCCGTTCGAGATGGACAAATGGGGCATCGACGTCGCCATGTCCGGCTCGCAGAAGGGTCTGATGACGCCGCCGGGCCTTGGCTTCGTCGCCGCTAATTCGCGTGCGCGCGAGGTGCACAAAACAGCCAACATGGCGACGCCCTATTGGAGCTGGAGCGAGCGCGAGGGCACCGAGCACTATCGCAAATATGCCGGCACCGCGCCGGTGCATCTGCTGTTCGCGCTGCGCCAGGCGATCGATCTCCTGCACGAGGAAGGACTGGAGAACGCGTTCCGCCGCCACAGCCTGCTCGGCGAAGCCGCGCGCCGCGCGGTCAACGTATGGTCGGAAGGCCAGGTGCTCGGCTTCAACGTGGCGGAAGCCAGCGAGCGCTCCAACACCGTGACCACGGTGACCATGAGCAACGGCCATGATCCGGCCGTGCTGCAACGCTATTGCAAGGAGAAGTGCGGCGTCGTGCTCGGCACCGGCATCGGCGATCTCTCGGGGCAAGCCTTCCGCATCGCCCATATGGGCCATGTGAATGCGCCGATGCTGCTCGGCACGTTGGGTGTGATCGAGATCGGGCTCAATGCGCTGAAGATCCCGCACGGCAAGGGCGGGCTGGAAGCGGCCGTCGCGTATCTCGGCGAGGAAGTGGCGGTGTAGGCGCGCTTTGTCCTTCTCCCCTTGTGGGAGAAGGTGCCGCGCGTAGCGCCGGATGAGGGGTTGTCTCCGCGAGCAGTACCGGCAGACGGACTCGAGGGTAAAAACCCCTTACCCGTCTCGCCGCGACGCGGCGTGAGCCATCCTCGCCCACAAGGGGAGAGGGGAAGATCAGCGCTCGACGCGATACGCCTCGACCTGCGCTTTCAGCTCATCCAGCGATGCAGTCGGCTTGCTGGGATCAACCACGTACTCCCCACTCGCCAGCCACTTCAGCACCTTCGCATCAATCACCGGCGAATGGTGGATGACGTCGCTGTAATTGCGGAGATCGTGCGTCACCTCCTTGATCGCGCGGAAATCGTGCAGGCGCACGTTGGGAAGCTGCGTCAGGACTTGCGCATTGCGTGCGGTGAGATCGGTGACGATCTTCAGCGTCTCGGGGGATGCATCGCGCATCGCGACGAATTGCAGGATCGAATAGGGCGGGAAGTAGATGTCGAAGGTCACGTCCGGATGGCGCGTGATCAGGCCGACCGCATCGCACTCGAAATGCCGCACCATGGCATCGTAACCATAGCCTTCACCGAGGAAACGGCTGCGCGCGGGAGCGGTGATGTAGGCGAAGGCGGCAAGCGTCCGCTGCGCATTGTAGCCGCTCGCGACGTCAAAATCCCGCGGCAGCGCGTAGATGTCATCGACGTCGGACAGCGCAAACCTAAGGGGGAGATAGGGCGCCGCCCGGGTCAGCGGCTCTCGCAATGGCGGGACCGATCGCAGCAATGCGAACCCGGATTCCTTCACCATCGCAGCGCTGAAAAGATAAGACCCGATCCCCCTGGCCGTCCTGCGATAGAGATCGACGGACAGATAGGGATCGGCCTCGATGTCGGCGGCATCGATAAAGATGAAGTCGTCCATCGCCCAGATCACCCGCTTTGCGCCGCGCTCGATGGCCTGTTCCAGCACAAAAGCCTGCTGGCGCGAATTGGAGCCGGTCATCGCCAGCTTGAGCGAACGGACGCCGAGCGCACGATCGATCTCGCTCTGGCGGAAATGGATCGCGAGTGAGGTGCCCATGAAGGCGGTGTCGAACGACTGGCTGCGGATCAGCCCGGCATTCTGCACGCGCGTGTCCTCGGAATAGAAGGCTGCGACGAGGTACGAAGGGCGGAACAGTTGCAGGGGATCGACGACGTAGTTGAGTGCCGCCGCGCCCAGAACGCACGCAATGCTCGCGAGCAGAAGACGCCTTAGGTGTGTGAACGGCGTGCGCATCAGAACCGGAAATAGATGAATTCGCTGTGGCTCTGGATACCCAGAATGCCGAACGCGAGCACCAGCGATGCCCCATAGAGCACCAGCGGCCGCATCCGCCCTGCCCGCAAGTGCTCGCCGACCCTGCGGCTGGCGTGATCGTATCCCATGATGCCTTGCGTGTTCGGCGCCAGCCACACCAGTGCGGCGTAAATCGTGACCTGCACCAGCGCTGCGATCTCCTCGCGGCCGAAGACGATGTTCGAGAGATCAGCCATCGCGTGGAGCACCCGCAACGCCCAGGCAACGCTCTCGGCGCGGAAGAACACCCAGGCGACGACGACGGCGAGGAAGGTCAGCACTGCGCCAGCGATGCGGACCGGCCTCGCAAGAAGCGATGGAACGTCCGGCACCAGCGCGTTGAAGGCATGATTGATGCAGAGATAGGCGCCGTGCAGCGCACCCCACACCACGAACGTCCAGGCCGCGCCGTGCCAGAGCCCACCGAGCAGCATCGTGAGCATCAGATTGACGTAGCGCAGCATACGGCCCCTGCGATTGCCGCCAAGCGGGATGTAGAGATAGTCGCGCAAGAACTGCGACAGCGTCATGTGCCAGCGCCGCCAGAACTCGACGATGCTGACGGCCTTGTAGGGCGAGTTGAAGTTCACCGGCAGGAAGATGCCGAACATCAGCGAAATCCCGATCGCCATGTCGGAATAGCCGGAGAAGTCGAAATAAAGCTGGAGCGTGTAGGCGAGCGCACCACACCAGGCCTGGTCAAAGCTCGGCGAGCGCGTCTCGAAGGCGAGCGCAACCAGTGGCTGGATGCCGTCGGCAAGACACGTCTTCTTGAACAGGCCGATGGCGAAGATGATGACCCCGCACAGGATCAGATGCGCATCCGGAAGCTTGCTCTCCTTCCGTTCGAATTGCGGGATCATGTCCTTGTGATGGAGAATCGGTCCTGCGATCAGATGCGGGAAATAGGTCACGAACAGCGCGTAGTGCGGCAGCGCATAGGCCGCGACCTGCCCGCGATAAGCGTCCACCAGGAACGCAATCTGGGTGAACGTGTAGAAGGAGATGCCGACCGGCAGCAGGATGTGGACCGCGAATGCGTGCCGACCAGAGCATTGATGTTCTCGGTGACGAAGCCGGCATATTTGAAGATGCCGAGCACGAGGAGATCGCCGATGACACCAAGAGCGAGCGCCGCCTTTCGGTGCGGCGACGTGAGCTTCGCCACGATGAGGAGATGGCCGACGCCATAGTTGAAGGCGATCGAGATCAGCAACAGGGCCAGGAATTGCCAGCTGCCGATGGCGTAAAAAGCGAGCGAGGCCGCCGCCAGCCAGATCACCGGCGCCAGATTGCTGCGCCGCCCGAGCCAGAAGTAGCCAGCCAACACGGGCGGCAGGAACAGCAGGATGAACGGATAGGAATTGAACAGCATCAGGCTGCACCGGCGGCGGGGATATGGGCCGTAAAGCATACCAGGGCGAGGTCAACAACCCGGTGAGCTGGCACGGTCCTTGCCGCTAGCTGCGCTAGCAATTCGCGGTCCCGTCGCCATATGATGCGCGACCTGCCGCCGCCCATGGCCGTCATTGCCGGGCTTGACCCGGCAATCCATCACTCCGAACTTCGTTCTTGATGGATGCGTGGGTCAAGCCCGCGCATGACGATCTGGGTTCCGACGAGACATGAACGAGGATCGAGTGACACAGGCCAAAACACCTTCCCAGCCGCCCGTCGCCCCGCGCCGGCCGCATTCCTTCACGCGGCACGGCATCACCGTGACCGACGACTATGCCTGGCTGAAGGACGAGAAGTGGCAGGAGGTTTTGCGCGATCCCAGCGTGCTCGATCCCGACATCCGCAAATATCTGGATGAGGAGAACGTCTACACCGAGAGCCTGCTTGGCCACACCGCCACTCTCCAGAAGACGCTGGTGCGCGAGATGCGGGGGCGGATCAAGGAGGACGATTCCAGCGTGCCCTCGCCCGACGGTCCCTTCGCCTATTTCCGCCGGTTTCGCGAGGGCGGGCAGCACGAGCTGTTCGGCCGCATGCCGCGCGACGGCGGCGAAGGTCAGATCGTGCTCGACGGCGACGCACTCGCCAAGGACCACAAATACTTCAAATTCGGCGGCAGCCGGCACTCGCACGACCACAAGCTCCAGGCCTGGAGCGCCGACACCAAGGGCTCCGAATATTTTTCGATCCGCGTGCGTGATTGGGCTACGGCTAAGGACCTTGACGATATCGTCGAGGAGACCGACGGCGGCATCGTCTGGAGCAAAGATTGCAAGAGCTTCTTCTATGTGAAGCTCGACGACAATCATCGGCCGATGCAGGTGTGGCGGCACAGGCTCGGCACCAAGCAGGCCGACGACACACTCGTCTATGAGGAGCAGGATGCCGGCTGGTTCACCCACCTGCACGAGAGCACCAGCGGCCGCTTCTGCGTGATCGCCGGCGGCGACCACGAGACCTCCGAGCAACGGCTGATCGACCTCGCAAATCCCGAGGCGCCGCCGCGCCTGGTCGCAGCGCGCGAAGAGAGCGTGCAATATTCGCTGGCCGATCGCGGCGACGAGCTCTTCATTCTCACCAATGCCGACGACGCCATCGACTTCAAGATCGTCACGGCGCCGCTCGGCGCGCCCGAGCGCAAGACCTGGCGCGACCTGATCCCGTATCGTCCCGGCATCTACATCATCGACCTCGATCTCTATGCCGGACATCTGGTACGGCTCGAGCGCGCCAATGCGCTGCCGGCGATCGTGATCCGCGATCTCGCCTCGAACGAGGAGCACGCCATCGCCTTCGACGAAGCCGCCTATTCGCTGGACACGATGGGCTCCTACGAATTCGAGACGACAAATCTGCGTTTCGCCTATTCGTCGATGACGACGCCGTCGGAGGTCTATGATTACGACATGGTCAAGCGCACCCGCACCTTGCGCAAGCGTCAGGAGATTCCGTCCGGCCATGATGCCGCCGACTACGTCACTACGCGCATCATGGCGAAGGCGCATGACGGCGCCGAGGTGCCGGTGTCGATCCTGCATCGTCGTGGGTTCACGCTGGACGGCTCGGCGCCGCTGCTGCTCTATGGTTACGGCTCCTACGGCATGGCGATGCCGGCCTCTTTCAGCGCCAACCGGCTGTCGCTGGTCGACCGCGGCTTCGTCTATGCCATCGCCCATATCCGCGGCGGCGCCGACAAGGGCTGGGGCTGGTATCTCGACGGCAAGCGCGAGAAGAAGACGAATTCGTTCGACGATTTTGCCGCCAGCGCCCGGGCGCTGATTGATGCGAAATACACCAGCGCCAAACGCATTATCGGCCATGGTGGCTCGGCTGGCGGCATGCTGATGGGCGCGGTTGCCAATCGCGCCGGCGAACTGTTCGCCGGCATCGTTGCCGAAGTGCCGTTCGTCGACGTGCTCAACACCATGCTCGACGACACGCTGCCGCTGACGCCGCCGGAATGGCCGGAATGGGGCAACCCGATCGAAAGCGAGAAGGATTTTCGCACCATCCTGTCCTACTCGCCTTATGACAATATCGCGGCGAAGGACTATCCGGCGATCCTGGCGATGGGCGGATTGACCGATCCGCGCGTCACTTATTGGGAGCCTGCGAAATGGATCGCGCGCCTGCGCGCGACCATGACCGGCGGCGGCCCGGTGTTGCTGCGTACCAACATGGGGGCCGGCCATGGCGGCGCCTCGGGCCGCTTCGACCGGCTCGATGAAGTCGCGATCGTCTACGCATTCGCACTGTGGGCGGCGGGGATGGCGGAAGCGTGATCTTCTGCCTCTCCCCCTTTCCGGCAACCATATGGCGTTTAGCGCGACCTGAGCGCGCGCCTCGTCCTTCGAGGCGCCCGCTTCGCGGTCTCCTCAGGATGAGGCTAGGCAGCGTTGGTACTCGTTGAACTGCCGCCGCACACTCGCTTCCTCATCCTGAGGGCCCGCCAACGGCGGGCGTCTCGAAGGATGGCCACAGACGAAATCGCTCCTATGTGCCATTGCCAGCGCAACGGGAACAAGCGAAGAAATTAGCGCCCGTTCTTCGTCCGCCACTCCGCGAAATCAGTCAGCGTCTGCGGGTCGGTCGCGGGGTAAAGACCAAAAATACTGCGGCCTTTGCCGACTTCCTCAGTGACGAAGTCCTCGAATGCCGTCATCTCAAACGTCTCGTTGGCGATCTCGTCGGCGAGATGCGCGGGGATGACGATGACACCGTCGGAATCGCCGAGAATGACGTCGCCGGGGAACACCGGCGCATCGCCGCAGCCGATCGGCACGTTGATCTCGATTGCCTGATGCAGTGTCAGATTGGTCGGCGCCGAGGGGCGGTGATGAAACGCGGGGAAGCCGAGTTTCGCGATCTCGGCGGAATCGCGAAAGCCGCCATCGGTGACGACACCGGCGACGCCGCGCTTCATCAAGCGAGTCACCAGGATCGCTCCTGCCGAAGCCGCGCGCGCGTCCTTGCGGCTGTCCATCACCAGCACCGCCCCGGGCGGACAATCCTCGACCGCCTTGCGTTGCGGATGGGAGCGGTCCTTGAAGACGTCGATGGTGTTGAGATCCTCGCGCGCCGGCATGTAGCGCAGCGTGAAGGCCTCGCCAACCATGGTCGGCTGGTCGGGACTGAGGGGATGCACATCCTGGATCATCTGGATGCGCAGGCCGCGTTTGAACAGCGCGGTGGCGACCGTGGCGGTGGAGACGGATTTGAGCTTATTGCGGGTGGCTTCGGAAAGTTTGGTCATGGCGTGCTTTCTCTCGTTCGTCATTCCGGGGCGCGAAGCGAGCCCGGAATCTCGAGGTTCCGGGTTCGATGCTTCGCATCGCCCTGGAACGACGGTGAAACTAGAAAATCGAAGGCTCGCCGACCGGCGCGCCGAAATCTGTCTCGAGGAAGTCGAAGTCGCAGCCGTCATTGGCCTGCTTGATGTGTTTTGTGAACATCCAGCCATAGCCGCGCTCGAAGCGGGGCTCGGGCTGTTTCCAGGCGGCGCGGCGCTTTTCCAGCTCGGCTTCGGAGACATCGAGATTGATGGTGCGCGCGGCAACGTCGAGCGTGATGCGATCGCCGTTCCGGACCAGCGCCAGCGGGCCGCCGATATAGGACTCAGGCGAAACGTGCAGGATGCAGGCGCCATAGCTGGTGCCGCTCATGCGTGCATCCGAGATGCGCACCATGTCGCGCACGCCCTGCTTCACGAGTTTTGTCGGGATCGGCAGCATGCCCCATTCCGGCATGCCCGGTCCGCCCTGCGGCCCGGCATTGCGCAAGATCAGGATGTGATCCTCGGTGACGTCGAGATTGGGATCGTCGACCGCCTTCTTCATCGCGGGATAATCGTCAAACACCAGCGCAGGTCCGGTGTGCTTGAGGAAGCGCGGCGCGCAGGCGGAGGGCTTGATGACGCAGCCGTCGGGCGCGAGATTGCCCTTGAGCACGGCGAGCGCGCCTTCCTTGTAGATGGGATTGTCGACCGAGCGGATCACATCGGCATTGTGGACCTCGGCGCCCTCGATGTTCTCGCCCAGCGTCTTGCCGGTGACCGTAACGCAGTCGAGATGCAGATGCGGCTTGATCTGGCCCATCAGCGCCGGCAGGCCGCCGGCATAGAAGAAATCCTCCATCAGGTACGTATCGCCGCTCGGCCGCACGTTAGCGATCACAGGTACCTTGCGGCTCGCGATCTCGAAATCGTCAAGGCTGATGTCTTGGCCGGCGCGGCGGGCCTGAGCGATCAGATGGATGATGGCATTGGTCGAGCACCCCATCGCCATCGCGACCGCAAGCGCGTTCTCGAACGCCTGGCGTGTCTGGATCGTCTTCGGCGTCAGATCCTCCCACACCATCTCGACGATGCGGCGGCCGCATTCGGAGGCCATGCGGATGTGGTTGGCATCGGCGGCCGGAATCGAGGACGCGCCGGGCAGCGTCATGCCGATCGCTTCCGCGATCGCCGTCATGGTCGAGGCCGTGCCCATGGTCATGCATGTGCCGTAGCTGCGGGCAATGCCGGCCTCGATGTCGAGCCAGTCCTTGTCGGAGATTTTTCCGGCGCGGCGCTCGTCCCAATATTTCCAGCCGTCTGAGCCCGAGCCGAGCGTCTTGCCCTTCCAATTTCCGCGCAGCATGGGACCGGCCGGCAGATAGATCGCCGGGATGTTCATCGAGGTTGCCCCTAGCAGCAGCGCCGGCGTCGTCTTGTCGCAGCCGCCCATCAGCACCACGCCGTCGACGGGATGGCTGCGCAGCAATTCCTCGGCGTCCATCGCCAGCAGATTGCGGTAGAGCATGGTGGTGGGCTTGAGCAGCGATTCCGACAGCGACAGTGCCGGCAGCTCCAGCGGCAGGCCGCCGGCCATCAGGATGCCGCGCTTGACGTCGTCGACGCGCGACTTGAAGTGCATGTGGCAGGGCTGCGCATCCGACCAGGTATTGAGGATCGCGATGATCGGCCGGTCCTTCCACTCTTCCGGCGCGTAGCCCATCTGCATGGTGCGAGAGCGGTGGCCGAACGAGCGGAGATCGTCGGGCGCGAACCAGCGCGCGCTGCGGAGCTGGTCGGGCGTTTTCTTGTTGTTCTTGGTCATGATTGGGTGCCCCATTTCTGGACGGTGTTCCGCTCGATGGCGCGGAAGATCAGGTTCTCGACAAAGAGCCCGATGATGATCACGGTCAAGGGGCCTGCGAAGACGGCAGGAATGTCGAGCAGATTGCGGTTCTCGAAGATGAACCAGCCGAGGCCGCCCTGGCCCGAGGACACGCCGAACACCAGCTCGGCCGCGATCAGCGTGCGCCAGGCAAACGCCCAGCCGATCTTGAGGCCGGTGAGGATCGAGCCGAAGGCCGCGGGTATGAGGATCTTGGCGACGTAAGGCAGACCGCGCAGGCCGTAATTGCGGCCGACCATGCGCAGCGTGTTGGACACGCTCTTGAAGCCGGAATGGGTGTTGAGCGCGACCGGCCACAGCACCGAATGGATCAGCACGAAGACGAGACTGCCGTTGCCGAGGCCGAACCAGATCAGCGCCAGTGGCAGCAGCGCGATTGCCGGCAACGGGTTGAACATCGCCGTCACGGTCTCGAGGAAGTCGGTGCCGATGCGGGTGGAGATGGCGAGCACGGTGAAGATCGCCGCCAGCACGATGCCGGCCGAGTAGCCCATGAACAGCACCTTCAGCGAGGTCCAGGCCCGCATCGGAATGGTGCCGTCCTTGACGCGCTCGAACAGCGTGACGAAGGCGTCGTGCAACGTCGGAAACAGCAGGGGATTGTCGAGGGTGACGCCGTAGGCCTCCCAGACCGCCGCGAGGAACAGGATAATAACGGTCTTGCGGACGAAACCGTCGTTCCACAGCAGCTCAGGCACGCTGAGCTTGCGCTCGACGTCGCCGGCGCCGGTAGATGCGGCAGCCGAAGCGTCGCGCAGCAGGATTCTCGCTTCACCCATCAGAGACTCCCTCAATGCGCCACGGCTTCGGAGGCGAACAGGAGATCGTGGATCTCCTTCTCGAGCCGGCCGGCGCTGCCGTCGCCATTGGAGACCTTGTCGACATCGACCACCTCGGCCTTGACGCGGCCGGGATGCGGCGACAGCAAGAGGATGCGGTTACCGATGCGGATCGCCTCCGCGATCGAGTGGGTCACGAACAGCACGGTGAACTTGGTTTCGCTCCAGAGCTGGAGCAGCTCGTCTTGGCAGGTCCGGCGCGTCAGCGCGTCGAGCGCGGCGAACGGCTCGTCCATCAGCAGGATGTCCGGCTCCATCGCCATGCCGCGCGCGATCGCGACGCGCTGTTTCATGCCGCCGGAGAGCGTGTGCGGATAGGCATCGACAACGCGGGTGAGGCCGACCTTTTCGATATAGGCTCGCGCTTTCGCCTCGGCGTCCTTGCGCGACAGCTTTCTCGCAGTGAGCAGCGGGAACATCACATTGGCGAGCACGGTCTTCCAGGGCAGGAGCTGGTCGAACTCCTGGAAGATCATCATGCGGTCGGCGCCGGGACCAACGATCTCGCGGCCGTTGATGGTCATGCGGCCTTCGCCCGGAATCATGTAGCCGCCGACGGCCTTGAGCAGGGTCGACTTGCCGCAGCCGGAGGGACCGAGCAACACGAAGCGATCGGACCGATCGACGGTGAAGCTCACTTTTTCCGTGGCGGTGACGACGGCACTGGAGGTCTTGTAGCGCAGCGTCACGCCGCTGACGTCGAGCAGTGCCATCAGTTGCCCTTCAGATCGTGGGCGACGGGAAGATAGTAATCCGTCCAGGCCTTGGGCTGATTCTTCAGCGTTCCGGTCTTGTAGAGATGGGCGGCGAATTTCATCGTGCCCTGCGGCTCGAGATTCCACTCCATCATGCCGGGCTCCTTCAGGAGATCGAGCAGCTCTTCCACCGATGTCTTGTCGCCGGTGATCTCCTTGTAGATCTCGACCGCCTGCTTGGTATCGCTGCGGATCAGATCCTGCGCTTCCTTGGTGGCGTCGCGCACGGCCTGGATGATTTTTGGATTGGCGTCGGCAAACTTCGTCGTGGTGAAGAATTGGGCCTGGCTGAGCGGGCCGCCCATCACGTCGGGCGACGACAGCACCACATGCGTACCCGGCACGTTCTTCAGCTCCAGGAAGGTGAAGGGCGGGATCGAGAAGTGGTTGTGCACCTCATGCTTGGGGTTGGACAGCGCCGCATAGGCGTCGGGGTGACCGAGCTGCACGGTGCTGGCATCCAACTTCGACCATTGGTCGGCACCAAAAGCCTCGGCGGCCGCGATCTGAAGCACGATCGCCTGGGTCGAAACCTTCACGGTCGGCACCGCGATCTTGTCGCCCGGGCCGAAATCCTTGATCGACTTAATGTTGGCGTCGCGGCTGATCAGCGTCATCGGCTGCGCGGAGGTGGCGACGATGCCCTTCACGCCGCTGCGGGTGCGATCCCACAGCAGCAGCAGATTGCCGGTGCCGGTGTTGAGGATGTCGACGCCGCCGGCGAGCAGCGCGTCGGTCTGCGCCCCGCCGCCGGAGAAGGTGATCCATTTGGTGGTGACACCGGATACGCCGAGGGAAGCCGCGTGCTTCTCGATCAGCTTCAGCTTCTCCATGATGTGGCTCGGCATGTAGAAGATGCCGGGCTGACGCGACAGCGCGATTTCGGACTTCTGCTGAGCCTTGGCCGGCGAGCCCGCCAGGGTGATCGCGGCGATCAGGGCGATGGCTGCAAACCCACTCTGCAATTGCTTCATCATTGTTGTTCGTTTCTTCCGGCCGCCATTGACGTGCGATGCCATTGATGCACTAATGCATTAGTGCATCAATGGCAAGCCCGCCGGAGCCGTCGCCATGGAATCAACCCATCCCGCACCCCGTGCCGCCGCCCGCTCCGGCGCGCGGCTCGACCGGGCCCGGCAGGCCGCGCCGCAGGTGTTCGAGCGGCTGCGCAACGCGATTCTCGCGCTCGAGCTGCCGCCAGGCGCGCCGCTGTCGCGCACCGATCTCGCAGCGCAATTCGGCGTCAGCTCGACGCCGATCCGCGACGCCCTAATGCGGCTGGAGGAAGAAGGGCTCGTCGACGTGTTTCCGCAGCACGCGACCGTGGTCAGCCGGGTCGATGTCGGTCGCGCCGAGCAGGCGCATTTCCTGCGCCAGGCGCTGGAGCTCGAAATCGTCCGTCTGCTCGCGGAAAGGCATGACGCGGCTCTCGTCATCCGCCTCGACCACGCGATCGCGCTGCAGCAGCAATTCGCCAAGGCCGGCGACTTCGAGAGCTTCATTGCCGGCGACAATGATTTTCACGCGCAGCTCTATGCGGCCGCCGGCAAGCAGGAGCTCTGGACGCTGGTGCGCAGCCGCAGCGGACATATCGATCGACTGCGACGGCTGCATTTGCCCTCGCCTGGCAAGGCCCAGAACATCGTCCGTCACCACAGACTGATCACGCGCGCGATCGAGGCTGGAGACGCCGAGGCCGCGCAACAGCATTTGCGCATGCATCTGTCGGGCACGCTGAGCGAGCTGGACAAGATTCGAAGCCGCTATCCCGAGTATCTGACCGACTAGGAGTCCCGGGCCCCTTATGCACGAGAGCATGCATATAGTTGGCGGGATCGGTTGGCCTCGAACGGAATGGTGTCGCTCGCGAAGCGCTTGCAGGCTGGGCAGAATCCGCGCAACAATTTCGTGTTTGATGATTTGATTTGGGCCGCTGGGAATGTTCCATCCGGTCCGGAGGATTTCAGACGTGGCCAACATCCTGATCGTGGATGACGACGCGGCCGTGCAGATCACGATCCGGCTGCTCCTGGAGAGGGCCGGTCATCACGTCACCGTCGCCGGCGATGGCCGCAAGGGACTAGCGCTGTTCGAGGCTAGCCGGTTCGACCTGTTGTTTCTCGACATTTTCATGCCCGGCATGGACGGGCTGGAAACGATGCGCCACATCCGGGTGCTGGCACCGGCCATCCCGATCATCGTCATTTCGGGCCGTTCGGCCGCGCCGGACGCCTATGCGGAGCCGGATTTCCTGAAGATGGCAACCAAGCTCGGCGCAGAGGCAAGCCTGCAAAAGCCGTTCCGACCAGGCGCGCTGCTCGCGGCGGTCGATGGTTGCCTAGGCACGGCACAGGCGGCATCGCTGGGGAATCCGGATGTCAGCACCGGCCAGCGATGACAAGGAGCTTCATTCCGTTACAGGCCGGAACAGGCGCGGCCATTCGGGAAGCGGTGTGAATATCCCCATGACGCTCGCAACGCGGCTTGCCATCGCGATGATCCTGCTGGTGGCGGTGACCGTGGCCGCAGTCGGATGGTTGGGCTATCGCAACACCACCCAAGCCGTCATTCCGCGGGTGCTGGAACGCGTCGAAGCCCAGTCACGGCTGCTGGCAACCAATCTCGAATCCTACGTTGCCGGCGCGCGCGGCGACCTGCTCGGCTACCGCTCGGCCGCAGCCATCAACGGCCTGATCCGCGCTCGCATTGGTGGAGGCATCGACCCATCCGACGGAGTTTCGGAACAAACCTGGCGCGAGCGCATCGCCGCGCGGCTCGCCGCCGAGATCGACGCCAAGCCCAGCTACGGCCAGTTTCGCATCATCGGTCTGGACGACGACCAGCGCGAGCTGGTCCGCGTCGATCGCTCCGGCCCGAATGGAAAGGCGCGGATCGTCCCCACCGACGAATTGGAGCGCAAGGGCGAACGAACCTACTTCCAGGAGACGATTCGACTGGCGGCGGGTGAAATCTATGTTTCCCCGATCAATCTCGCCACGCGCCAGGGGGGAACCACCGCCTCCCACGTTCCGACGTTGCGCGTCGCCACACCCCTGTTCACGTCGGACGGCAGGCCGTTCGGCATCATCATTGCCAATATCGACATGCGTCCGGCCCTCGAGCGCGTCCGAGCGACGGCTGCCTCAGGAGGAGAGATCTACGTCGTGAATTCGCGCGGCGACTATCTCGTCCATCCCGATCGCACGCGGGAATTCGGCGCATTGCATGATCGTCCCAACGACTGGCGCAAGGATTTTCCATATTTTGCAGCCTTGGCCGGGACGCTGGAAGGATCCACGCGGCTCATGACCGACGGATCGGGCCGCCCGAGCGGGGCTGCCATCGCGCCGGCGCTGCTCGTGGGCAAGGAATGGGTTGCGATCATCGAGACGATTCCCCCGCCGGTGTTCGGCCTCGTGCCGGCAGCCATTCAAAGAACGTCCTTGCTCGTCGGCGGGCTTGCCGTGCTCGCTGCAGCTTTACTCGCGGTGCTCCTGGCGCGCTCGCTGACGCGCCCGATCGGGCGCCTGACCGCGGCCGTGGAAGCCATCGGCGACGGGCGTCCCGCGGACATACCGGTCGATGCCAGCGGCGAGACCGGCGTGCTGGCACGGGCCTTTGCCCAGATGGTTGAGGAGACCCGGGCGAAAACGGCCGCGCTCCAACGCGAGATCGAGGAGCATCGCCGCACCGAGGCAGCCCGAAGCCATCATGCGGCGCGCGAGCGCTTGTTCAGCGCCGCAGTGGAATCATCCGACGATGCGATCGTGATGCAGACGCTCGATGCGATCATCACGGGCTGGAATCCGGCTGCCGAACGCCTCTACGGCTATTCGGCGGACGAGGCGATCGGGAAATCCACCGCGATCATCGTACCTGCCGATCGCCGCGAGCAGGGCAAGCTCTATTTGCAGCGGATCGCCCGAGGCGAACCAATAGAACGGTTCGAGACGGTGCGCTTGCGCAAGGACGGCACTCCGGTCGAGATCTCGCTCAGCCTCTCGCCGATCAGGGGACCGTCGGGCGAGATCGTCGGTGCCTCCGGATCTGCGCGCAGCCTCACCGAGGCGCGGCGGGCCGAACGGGCGCTGCAGCAGCAGCTCGAGGAGCGGCGGCAGATCTTCGAGACGTCGCAGGACCTGATCATGGTGATGGACGCGCACGGCCACATCGCGCAGATCAGCCCGAGCAGCGAGGCCATTCTCGGCTACCCGCCGGAGGAGATGATCGGCCGCAACGGCGCCGACTTCGTTCATCCCGACCATCTGGAGCAGTCTCGCCAGAACATGCGCGTGATGCGGCGCGGTGAGCGGCCGAAGCTCGCTGATACGCGCTGCTTCCACAAGAACGGACACGAGGTCTGGCTGTCCTGGCTCGGCAACTGGTCCGAGCAGGCGCAGCGCTTCTTCTTCGTCGGACGCGACATGACGGAGGCGCGGCTCGCGCAGGAATCGCTGCGCGAGAGCGAACGTCTCGCCCGCAACATCGTCGAGACCTCGCTCGATGCGTTCGTGCAGACCGACGAGACCGGCAGCATCCTGAACTGGAATTCGCAAGCCGAACGGCTGTTCGGCTGGCGCCGCGACGAGGTGCTCGGCAAGAACACGATCGATCTGATCGTCGCCGAAAGCGAACGCGAAAGGGTCTGGACCGGCCTGAAGCACTTCCTGGAAAACGAGGGCGACAGGACGTTGAATCGGCGCCGCGAGCTAATGTGCCGCCGCCGCGACGGCAAGGAGTTCAGGGCCGAGCTCAGCGTCACCGCGCTGAAGCGCCGCGAGGGCCTGCTGTTCAACGTCTTCTACCGCGACCTCACCGACAAGATCGCCGCCGAGGAGCGCATCCGTCATGCCGAGAAGATGGAGGCCGTAGGCCAGCTTACCGGCGGCGTGGCGCACGACTTCAACAACATCCTCACCGTCATCACCGGAACCATCGAGATCCTGGCGGAGGCGGTCGAGAAGGAGCCGCAACTCGCGGCCATCACCAAGATGATCGACGAGGCGGCCGCGCGCGGCGCCGATCTGACCCAGCACCTGCTCGCCTTCGCGCGCAAGCAGCCGCTCCAGCCGCGCGAGGTCGACATCAACTCGCTGATCGTGGACACCGCGAAACTGCTGCGCCCGACGCTGGGCGAGCAGATCCAGATCGAATCGGCATTCGAGGACGAGAGCTGCGTCGCGATCGTCGATCCCAACCAACTCACCACTGCCATCCTCAACCTCGCGCTCAATGCCCGCGATGCCATGCCAGGCGGCGGCAAGCTGATCCTGGAGACGGGCGCCGCCTATCTCGACGAGGTCTATGCCAGCGCCAACGACGTACCGCCGGGGCACTACGCGCTGATTGCCGTGAGCGACACCGGCACCGGAATCCCTGCGAACTTGCTGCCCAGGGTGTTCGATCCCTTCTTCACCTCGAAGGGCCCGGGCAAGGGCACCGGACTCGGACTCTCAATGGTTTACGGCTTCATCAAGCAGTCCGCTGGGCACATCAAGATCTACAGCGAGGAAGGCCACGGCACCACGATCAAGATGTACCTGCCGCCGGGCAAGACACCGACGGCGGTCGGCGAGGGTGTGACGGCGGCGCCAATCGAGGGCGGGCACGAGACCATCCTTGTGGTCGAGGACGACCGGCTGGTCCGTGACTACGTATTGGCTCAGCTGCATTCGCTGGGATACGTCACCTTGCAGGCCGCGAACGCGGCCGAGGCGCTCGCGATCGTCGCCGCAGGCAAGCCGTTCGACCTCCTGTTCACCGACGTCATCATGCCCGGCAAGATGAACGGACGTCAGCTCGCCGACGAGCTCCAGAAGACCCGCCCCGATCTCAGGGTAGTCTACACGTCCGGCTATACCGAGAATGCGATCATCCATCATGGCCGGCTGGATGCGGGCGTGCTGCTGCTGGCCAAGCCTTATCGCAAGTCCGATCTGGCGCGGATCATCCGAAAGGCATTGAGCGAGTGAGGCATGTTCGCGTGTCCCGGACAAGTGCGCAACGTAGAACGCTGCGCCGCACAGTCGGAACCCAGAACTTCTTGCGATCAGTTGAAAAGATGGACACCGGCTCGGCAGCGCATCACTGCGTGACGCGCTGGGTCCGGGGCACGAAAGAGAGATCTCGTCCTACGACGCGCGCTGGGCTGCGGTCATCACGATGCGGATCAGGTCGGCGGCATTGCGCGCGCCGAGTTTCTTCATGATGTTGGCGCGGTGGTCCTCGATGGTACGCGGGCTGATGCCGAGCGTACGGCCGGCTTCCTTGTTGGATGCACCGGAGGCGAACTGCTCGAGCACCTCGCGCTCCCTGCGCGTCAACGGCTCGCGTCCGGGGAAATGCAGCGAACCGAATTTCGGCGACGCGTTCTCCGCCTGCCGTCGTGCATAGGCGCCGATCGCCTCGTCGAGTCGGCCGACAATCTCGCTGCCGCGGAATGGCTTCTCGATGAAGTCGAGCGCACCGCTCTTGATCGCGCCCACCGCCATCGCGATGTCGCCCTGCCCGGAGATCATGAAGATCGGCGCCGGATAGTCCTCGCCGTGCAATTCCTTGAGAATGTCGAGGCCCGACTTTCCGGGAATATGCACGTCGAGCAGGATCGCAGCCGGTGTGCGGTTTCGCGCGACGGAGAGCAGCGCTGCGCCGTCCGCAAAACAGATCACCTCATAGCCCGCCGCCTTCAACACCATCGACAAGGTGTCGCGAACGGCAGGGTCGTCGTCGACCACGAAGATTTCACCGCGAGAGCTTTGTTCGGCCATGTGCCACATCCGGTTGGCATGAAGGACTCGCGTCCGCGCCAACCGTTATGGCGTTCGGCGCGGATTCGGCCCACCCGTATTTGTACGGGACACGGACTTAACGCACAAGTAGCGGCATGGCGCCTAATTGCAGGGGACGGAGAATATCCATGCTAAATTTGGCCGATACGCCGCCGTTGGTCGCAACGCCCGAAGTCGAGAGCCGTGAGCTGATTGCGGCTGACCTTCGCTTGCTGATCGCGCAGATCGAGACCAGCATGCGCCGGATCGCCGCAGCCATGGATCAAGAACACGGCGATGATCCGGAAAGTTCCGCGGACGTCTTCATCCTCGACGACGTCACGCCCCCATACGCCACCGCGAGCGCCGCCCTCGGCGCCTGCCGGGCGGGGCTTCGCCACGCCCTGCAATGCCTATCGGAATCCAGCGACGCGTAGCATCGCGATCAGCGCGGCGGCGCAGCAGCCGCATCCGATCGCATGGCAGCTCCGCAGCTAAAGCGCGACGAGATCAGGATCAATCGTCATCGCGCTTTAGGCTGTTGTTTGAGCATGATCTTTTCGGAAAACCGCTTCGCACTTTGCGCTAACGCGGCCCTTCGGGTCCGGATCATGCTTCAGGCGCGGTGCCGTTCCACGATCGCCTCGGTGGCGACACCACCCCAAGTGTGGATTGCGGGCAAGCCCATCGCGGTCTTGCTGAGATTAGCCAGGCTGATGCGCAGGGCCGCGAGATCCAGCGGCTTCGGCAGGCTCTGGAGCTCGATCCCGACGGAACGGGCGAAGCTGCGGGCGGCACTGCGGCGCTTGCCGTCCATACCGCTGATCACGATCACAGCGCCGGCGAATTTCGCCTCTTTCATCTCGCGCAGCACGTCGATTCCGTCGCCATCTTCCAGCACGAGATCGAGCGTCACGCAGTCGAAGCGCGCGGCGCGGAGCTTCTTGATCGCTTCCGCCACCGACGGCGCCACGGTGACTTCGTGGCCGGCCTGCTTGGCGGCGACCGTGATCAGGCTGCGCTGCGTGGCGTCGTCATCGACCACCAGGAGCTGAAGCGCACGCCGCTCGGCGACGTCGGGCAGGTTTGACGGGATCGGAGAGAGAGAGCTTCTGGGCATTGCCGTATCCTGAGATTGAGACCAGCAATGGCTACACGGCTCGCGCTTAGACGACGTAAAGCTGCTTCGGCAAATTGGTTCGGATGTTTCAGCAAATGTAAAGCAACGTGGCGGAAAGCGCGGCGGCAGCCACGCCCTGATCAGGCCGCGGCGTCATGGCCGCCGGCCGCGCCGCGCTTCTTCCGGTTCTTGCCACGCAGGAACTGGATGTCCATCTCGGCGCCGTTGACGCGCACCAGCTCGCAGCGGCGGTAGGCGAGGCCAGTTGACGACAGCAGCAGGAAGAACTCTTTCAAGTTCAGCCCCTGGATCGAGCCTTCCACCGTGAGGATGGCGTCGGTATCGGAGATCGCGTTGAGCTTGCAGTCGCGCCGCCAGGTACCGTCGATCGCCATGATGCAGACGTCATAGCCACGGCTGAACGTCACGCGCTCCGCACCTTTTCCATCCTCGGCCATGCTTAGCGTCCTGCCATCACCGCGAGGCGGGGGGCCGCGCCGGCCAGAGCCGGCTTGGCTGCCGCCGTGCGCGGATCGTTCGGCTTGTAGAGGCCGCGCCGTTCCGCAATCGGCCTGAACGTGTCGGTCAGTCCGACCACGGTCTCGGCTGCACCCAGCACCAGGAAGCCATCGGGCTCGATCTGGCGCGCCAGACGGTTGAAGATGTTGATCTTGGTGTCCTGGTCGAAATAGATCAGCACGTTGCGGCAGAAGATTACGTCGAAGGTGCCGAGCTGGGCAAAATCGTGCAGCAAGTTGAGCTGCCGATGCTGGATCATCGCCCGCAATTCGGGATTGATCTGCCAGGTCTCGCCGGTCTGCTTGAAATATTTGACCAGCATCTGGATCGGCAGGCCACGCTGCACCTCGAACTGGCTGTAGACCCCGGCCTTGGCCTTTTCCAGCACCTCCTGCGACAGATCCGTCGCGATGATCTCGATGCGCCAGCCGGCGAGGGCCGCGCCCATCTCCTTGAGGCACATCGCCAGCGAATAGGGCTCCTGCCCGGTCGAGCCGGCGGCGCACCAGATGCGCACGCTGCGGCGGCCGGCGCGCGCCTTGATGACCTCGGGCATGATCGTGTCGCGGAAATGATCGAACGGCACCTTGTCGCGAAAGAAGAAGGTCTCGTTGGTGGTCATGGCTTGGACCACGTCGGTGATCAGCGGGCGCGAGCCGGCTTGCAGCTTCTGCACAAGCTCGGCGATGCCGGAGAACCCGGCCTTGCGGGCGAGCGGCAGCAGGCGGCTTTCGATCAGATATTGCTTGTCTGCGGATAGGTCGAGACCGGAATTATCCTTTAGGAACTTGCGCAGATACTCATACTCGGTCGGCGTCACTGATGGCCTCTTCGAAACTGTACACGGGACACTCTGGCCAAAACACGCGGGCCAGACATACTCAGACCATGGCTTGCCCGACCGGGATCAAACCAACTTCAGCGAATTTATCGGCGATAATGTCCTTGTCGAAGGGCTTCATGATGTACTCGTTGGCGCCGCCGCTGAGCGCCTGGGCGATATGAGCCACGTTGTTCTCGGTGGTGCAGAACACCACCTTGGGCTGGTCGCCGCCGGGCAGGCGACGCATGTGGCCCATGAACTCGAAGCCGTCCATCACAGGCATGTTCCAGTCGAGCAGCACCGCATCGGGCAGCTTGCGCTGGCAGATTTCGAGCGCCTTCGACCCGTCCTCGGCCTCGGTGACCTCGAACTCGAGACCTTCCAGGATCCGGCGCGCGATCTTGCGCACGACACTGGAATCATCGACCACCAAACACGTCTTCATTTCGGTTCTCCGGCTTCGATGTTTCGGTTGGCTCACGCAGCCATTTGCACTTTGGTTTCGAGCTCGAGGACGCGATCGACGTCGAGGACGACCATGAGCTGGCCGTCGAGGCGGTGGACGCCGCCGGCGAGCTTGGCCATGCGGGGGTCGAGGTTGACGGGGTTGTCTTCCTTGCCGTCCTCGGGCAGGCGCAGCACCTCGCCGATCTGGTCG